>DATEVI010000238.1:0-4500 GCA_035281865.1 Geobacteraceae bacterium
GCGGATACTGCTAACGGAGCGGAAATAATTCAGACCGTGTTGGAGTATTATCCCCATACTCAGGCGATTTATCTTTTCGGCACGTACGGAACAGAGTATGAACGGCCTGAAAGCGACGTGGATATTGCCCTGCTGCTGCCGTCGCCGGAATCGGAAAAGGCGGGTTCCCTCGTCATGGGAGATCTGCTTTTTGCACTCGAGTCCCTGTTGAAAAAGGATGTGGACCTGATCAATCTGCGCCGGGTGTCCACGGTGCTGCGGAAGGAGGTTGTCGCCGCGAACCGCCGAATTTACACCGGGGACGAATATGCCGCGGAAGAGTTCGAAATGCTGACCCTGTCCCAGTACCAGAAACTCAATGAGGAACGGGCCGGGATCGTTGAAGACGCCCTGGCCGGCGGGAGGTTGCACCGGGTATGAACGACATCGTCCTGAACAAGAAAGAGAGCATCGAGCGCTGTGTCGCGCAGGTTCGCACCTATTACGGGCTTCCCGCCGATTTGCCTTTTGAAGAAGATCACCTGAAACAGGACGCGATAGCGCTTAACCTGCAGCGCGCCTGCGAACAGTGCATCGATCTGGCGAACCACACGATCAGGGTGCGAAAGCTCGGCCTGCCAAAGGAGAGCAAAGAGAGTTTCCGGCTGCTTGCGGAAAATAACATTATTCCCCGGGACCTTACGGCCCGCCTGGAAGGCATGGTCGGGTTCAGGAACGTGCTTGTCCATGAGTATCAGCGTCTGGATATCAGGCTAATGATCGATGTCATCGAAAACCGGCTGGATGACCTGCTGCTGTTTGTGGACTGTATCATGAAGGAGTTCTTCAATGGCCATGGATCCTGATTTTGCCCTGTTTTCTCTCGGATTTTTCAATCCTGAAAAGACGGTTGCCGGTATCCGCTGCCGAGTGTAAGATAAACCATGCTCCACAAACTCTATCTTGAAAAATTCGGCAATATCCATGCCCTCCCGATTCTCCATTACCGGATGGAGTTCGCCTGCCTGGTGCGCCAGGCGGTTGATCGGCTGAATCCCGACTGTATCGCCATCGAGCTCCCCACCACTCTGCAGGCTGTCTTTATGAGGGGAATCGAAAGGCTTCCGCGGATTTCGGTTCTTACCTATCACGTCTCCCCGGTTGCCAATAAAAGCGCGGAGGCGCCCCAGACGGTCTATCTGATCATCGAACCGGCCGATCCGCTGGTGGAGGCCGCAAGGCTTTCCCTGGAAAGGAATATCCCTCTCCATTGCGTCGATGTGGATCTGGACGATTACCCATCTCACGAGGAAATGCTCCCGGATTCCTACGCCGTCCGGAGGTTGGGGCTGAAGGCGTATTATGGGGAATATGTCAGGGCCTGCCGTAACGATTCGCCGGACTCCTGCGACATGCGCCGTGAACTGGGCATGGTGTACCGGCTGAAGCAGCTGTCGAAGCAATACGGAAAGGTCCTGTTCGTCACAGGCATGGAACACCTGGAAAGGATCAAGGCGCAGTTCCCCCTTCCGCAGGCGGCGCCGCTGGAGCGGACCAGGCGCGACGACATCCGTCTTTTCAACCTCCATCCCGACTCCTGCCGGGAATTGCTCAGTGAATTTCCCTTTCTTTCCGCCGTCTACGAAACCAGACGAGGTCCACTGCCCGACGAACCGGCGCGCAACAGCAATTCCCTGCGCAAGAGTTTTCATGTGTTTGAACTGATCATGGGGGGGAAACAGGAGATCCCGGAGGAGGAGATAATGGCGGACGCCATCATTCGCGCTGCTCACCATACGGGCAGGGGCGGAGAGAGCATTGACCGCCAACGGGCAATTCTGAGACTCTTCCAGGAAACTACCGGACACTACAGGCAGGAAACCGGTGAAACCGTCCACGTGTGGCAGAAACGGGCCTTTTTCAGGTTTTCGCGCAATTACGCGATGGCTTCCGGTATGCTGCTGCCCGACCTCTACCAGATGCTGGCCGCGGCTCGCGGCTGCGTGGACGATAACTTCGCCTATGCCTTTTATCGTCTGGCCACCTTCTATCCCTGGCAGCGGGAGGTCTCGGATCTCCCCTCCATCCGTCTTACACCCGAGGATCTCCGGTCGGGAATCCGCCGGATACGGTTCCGGCCAAGGTCCAGGCGCAGGGAAAAGGGGCTTTCCCACCTCCAGTTCCTGAACAGAAAACGGGAGTCCCGTCCTGGCGAATGGCTGGAGGGATTCAGTGATCCATCCATATGCTCCTATCCGCCGGAGGACCTGGTGATAGAGGATTACGGCAGATTTCTCCGGAAAAAAGGGGTCAGGCAGCTGTCGGACGAACACAGCCGAGTCGAGGAATTTACCTCTTCCATGCTTGACGGGATCGACATGCGGGAAACCCTGCGAAATTTTCATGAGGGGAAGATATATGTGCGGGAGCAACAACGCATAAAGGGTGGCATAGGAAGCGTTGTGGTCATTTTCGACGAGGACCGGGATTTGAAGAAATATCCATACCTGATGACGTGGCTGGGTGAGCACGAGCAGGAATCGGACATGGCGTTCTACGGCACGGTCCCCACCGATAATATAGTCGGTCCCGGCATTTCGCGCTGCGAATACGGCGGATTCATGCTCTCCTATCCGCCGCGCCGTATGCAGGACGTGTGGCAGGACAGCGACTACCGGTTCGTCCGCAGCAAGGCGGAGGCTCTTCTCGTTGCCGCCCTGGATTATTCCCGGGAAAAGCATGTGGTGTATGTCGCGGCACGTCCTCCCCGCAGTTTTCTGAAACAGCTCGCCGCCCGTCTCGGAAAGAGTATTGTCCATATCCCGCTCGGCAGCCTGTCTCCGGTGAAGCTGAAAAAGATCCGGGTGTTCCATGTCCTTTTCGGACATAACAAGCGTGAGATCGCCCGTGACTACATTTGGTAAGGTGGTTTTTTCAAATTAAATGTGACACGTGCAGAAAACACATTGTTTTTGGCGTGAAATTTTTGTATTTATCTATTTATTTTTAATTTTCCATGTCGCTGCAAACAGGGGGGATACATGAATGATCAGGAGCGCCGCAGGGCCGGGAGATATGATACGCTGAACCTGCTCGACAACATAGTTCTGGGACAGAAAGGGGAACCGGTTGCCCGCGGTATGGGCCGAACACTGAATATTTCTGAAACGGGACTTCTTTTTGAGAGCCATCTTCCTTACGAACCGGAGCAGACGCTCGTCATAACCATTGCGCTGGAAGATGACCTGGTGGAAATCAAGGGTCGGGTCCGGCATGTGGAGCCCTGTGGCGATAAATTCCGCTCCGGGATCGAATTTCTGGAGATTGATGATGACGACGGAAGGATTCTGAAAAAGTATCTGAAGCTCTTTAAGGCCGGCCACTGAGTCATCAGGCGAAGGGGTGTAATGGATTGTTCAGAAAACGATTCTTTGCACCTCACACCTGACACCCCACTGTTCTCACCCCTTGCGCAGCATTCTCTTGTCCCCAACCCTGATTGTCACCTTTTCCTGATCGAAATATTCCAGCAGCGGAATCATGTATTTCCGGGATAGTCCGGTTACTTCGCGGAATTCGGGAGGCGTGATCTCCTTTTTTTCCTTCAGGAGGGCGACAAGCTTTTCCCTGATTTGCGACAATGGCTGGGGGGCGTAAAAGATGTCCCCCTTGATCTTCATTACCCGGCCTTCACGGATGAGAAGGTCAAGAAGCTCGTGGATCTCCTTCTCGCCGCAACGGAGAGTTTCGGACAATTCTTTGACCGTCGGCGGCTCGAACCCCCCTTTCCTGAAAGCCTCCTCTATTTTTGCCTGCAATTCGGCCCGGTCCCCCACGACAGCTGCCTTGTGTCCCGGAAGCTTCACCAGGTCCCGCTCGACCATGGCCTTTCCATCCTTTTCCAGCGCCGTCAGGACCGGCCCGAAAAAACGGGTGTCACTCCTCTTGGGTAGTCGTGTCCGCAGTTCCTCTTTGCCGATGCCGTCTTTCAGGGGATTGTTCCGCATATATCCCTCAAGCTCCCCGAGAAGCAATGACTTCAGACCGTCCAACGCCTCTCTGCCGAGAAAAATCCTCGGTTCCCGGACCATCTGCACGACGACTCCCTTCGACAGGAGGCCCAAGAAGGCCGATTCCAGGCGCTTTGCCGGAAGCCCGCTTCGTATCCCGATTTCCTCGATAGTAATGCCTGAAAAGAGACTCTGCTGAACCAGGAGGCGGATCCTCTCCGAATCTTCACCCTCCTGAAGCGATGAGAGAAGTTCCAGTGCCTCCGCCGAACGCCGCCTGCGCCTGGGAGGGGCAGGGTCGAGCACCACGCCGCCGCCGACGGTGGTCTGGGGTGAATATGTGCGCACGATGAAATAGTCGTCGGGGAGAAGGAGCACCGGGCTCTTCAGCCGAAGCTGGGCGAATTGCGTCTCTCCGGGCTTCATGGTATCTCCCTGGAGAAGGATTATCTGGGCCGGAACTTCATAGGTGGCCGAGTGGAGGCGGAGGGTAGAGCGGTGCTTCAGTTCC
>DATEVI010000239.1:0-10335 GCA_035281865.1 Geobacteraceae bacterium
CTGGAAGAAGCTCGGGAAAGAGCCCAATCGACAACTTTTGCGTCCGGCTTGTATCCTTTCGGGCAGGCAAGGGTCATGTCGAAGCCGAAGATGGCTGCCGCCTCGATCCATGTATTGGCCATGTTGTTGCCGTCCCCGACCCAGGCGAACTTGAGTCCCTCGTATCCGCCCTTGTGCTCGATGACGGTCATGATGTCCGCCATGATCTGGCAAGGGTGAAAGAGGTCGGTGAGGCCGTTTATTACCGGTATCGATGAATAATGGGCCAGTTCCTCGACGATCTCCTGGCCGTAGGTTCTGATCATGATCCCGTCACAATAGCGGGAGAGAGTCCGGGCAGTATCCTTGATCGGCTCTCCGCGCCCCATCTGGGAAGTACCGGAAGAGATGAAGAGGCCGTGGCCTCCGAGTTGGTAGATCCCCACCTCGAAGGAAACCCTGGTCCTGGTGGAGGACTTCTCGAAGATCATGGCAAGAGTTTTGCCCTTCAGGAGATGATGTTCTATCCCCTTTTTCTGCTTTTCCTTGATCTCTTTAGTAAGAGCGAACAGACCGTCGAGTTCTTCCCTGGTAAAGGTGTTAAGGGCCAAAAAATCTCTTTTCATGACATCCTCCACAAAACGGAATTCAAATGCAGGGCATATAACCGGCAACTAATCAAATCTTCTCCAGAATAGCCTCGAGGATTCCCATCATTTCGTCAATCTCCGGTTTCCCGACAATCAGGGGAGGGACAAACCTGAGAACCCTTTCCTGGGCGACGTTCAGAAGAAGCCCCTGCGCCAGTGCCTCCTTAACAATATCGGCGCCCGGAATCGCAAGCTCCATACCGATCATAAGGCCGATACCCCTCACATCCACGACAAAAGTGAACCTGGATTTCAGAGATTCAAGCCTGGCCACGAGATATTTTCCCATGTCCACGGCGTTTTGCAGAACGCCGTCCTCCAGAACCGTCCGCACGGCGGCAACGCCCGCGGCGGTCACCAGCGGGTTCCCTCCGAAGGTCGAGCCGTGGGTACCGGGGCTGAACGATTCGGCGATCTCCTCCCGCGCCAGCATGGTGCCGATGGGCGCCCCGCCGGCCAGCGCCTTGGCAAGGGTCATGATGTCCGGCACGATATCGAAGTGCTCATAGGCAAAGAGCTTGCCTGTCCGACCGATTCCCACCTGCACCTCGTCGAAGATCAGGATGAGATTGTTTTCGTCGCAGATCTGCCGAACCTGCCGCATGTAATCAGCCGACGGCACGACAATCCCGCCCTCGCCTTGGATCGGCTCCAGCATTACTGCGCAGGTGACGGGAGATACGGCTTTCCTCAACGCTTCGGCGTCATTGAACGGAACGTGTTTGAAGCCGTGGAGCAGGGGATCGAAAAAACGCTGCACCTTCTCTTGGCCGGTTGCAGAAACGGTCGCCATGGTACGACCGTGGAAGGACGAAAACGCGGTAATGATTTCGAACCTGTCGGCGCCGAATTTCTCCCGGCTGTATTTCCGTGCCAGCTTGATGGCAGCTTCGTTGGCCTCCGCCCCGCTGTTGCAGAAAAACGCCCGGTCGGCAAAGGAATTGTTACAAAGGAGTTCCGCCAGTTCGATCTGCTGCGGTATATGGTAATAATTGGAACAGTGGATAAGCTCTCCGGCCTGCTTCTGCAGTGCGGCGACCACCTTGGGATGACAGTGCCCCAAGTTGTTGACCGCCACCCCGGCAAGGAAATCGAGATACTTTCTGCCGTCGGCGTCCCACAGGAAACACCCCTCTCCCCTCACCGGCACCAGCGGATACCGTCCATAGGTCTTCATGATATATTTGTCGGCATTTTCAATCCATTGCTGAGAATTCATGTCTTTTCCTTTTCCATCGAGAACTGTAGGGGCGATCCTTGTGATCGCCCTTCCGGCGGGCAAACACAAGGTTTGCCCCTACAGTAACTGAACTGTCTATCCCCTGATCTCCGTCCCTATTCCCACGTCGGTAAACATCTCCAGCAGGATCGCATGCTCCACTCTGCCGTCGATAATATGGGCCTTCCCGGCTCCTTCCTTGAGAGCTTCCACGCAGCAGGTGACCTTGGGAATCATGCCTCCGGTAACCGTTCCGTTCTCTATGAGTTGCGGCACCTCCGGCAGCCCAATGCTGGACAGGAGGTTCCCTTCCCGGTCCTTTACCCCCGGCACATCGGTGAGAAGGATGAGCTT
The DNA here is from genome assembly GCA_035281865.1 of Geobacteraceae bacterium. Classification (GTDB taxonomy): domain Bacteria; phylum Desulfobacterota; class Desulfuromonadia; order Geobacterales; family Geobacteraceae; genus CAIWTU01. The sequence goes on from DATEVI010000239.1 coordinate 2,203, forward strand.
TTCCGCCTTGAGGGCCGCTGCCACCTTGCCGGCCACCAGGTCTGCGTTGACGTTGTAGCTTTCGCCGCCCGTGCCGACCCCTACCGGGGCTATTACCGGGATGAAGCGTCCCTTTTCCAGGGCCTCGATGACAGTCGGATCAACCTTCATGATCTCGCCGACAAAACCAAGATCGACACTCCTGATCGTGCCGTCTTCCCCCTTTATTTCCTTCAGCAGCTTCCTGCAAAGCAGAAGCCCGCCATCCTTGCCGGAGAGACCGACCGCCATTCCGCCGTGAAGATTGATATAGCCCACTACTTCCTTATTCACCTGGCCGGTAAGGACCATCTCCACCACACCCATCGTTGCCGCGTCTGTGACGCGCATTCCCTGGACGAACTCCGAGACGATGCCATAGCGCTTGAGGGTCTCATTGATCTGCGGACCGCCCCCATGCACGATGACAGGATTGATGCCGACGTATTTCAAAAGTATGACGTCAAGGGCGAACGATTTTTTCAGCGCCTCGTCGGCCATGGCATGGCCGCCGTATTTGATGACGATGGTTTTCCCGCTGAAGCGCCGTATATAGGGCAGCGCCTCCATCAGGGTATTGGCTTTGTCGATCAGTTTCTGCATGCTGTGTTCTCCTACGCGACCAACCCGTATACTGCTTCCAGCGCCTCATCCAGCTTTTCGGGTCTGGTGCCGCCGGCCTGGGCAAGTTCCGGCTTGCCGCCGCCGCTGCCGCCGATTATCGGCGTCAGGGACTTGATGATATCTCCCGCTTTGAGCCGGGAGGAAAGGTCTTTGGTTACCGCCACCAGGAGGTTCGCCTTACCATCCTTTTCACATCCGATTACTATCACCCCCGAACCGATACGGTCCTTCAGGGTGTCGGAAAGCTCACGCATACCCTTCGGGTCATCCATCTGAACTTTGACGGCAAGAACCTTGACGCCGGCCACGTCCCGCACACCGGCCAGGAGGTCGGCCGACTGGACGGAATTCAGCTTGCCCTGGAGCGCATCTATCTCTTTCTGCAGCTCTTTTTGACGCTCCAGAATCCGTGTGAGCTTGTCCATGCTGTCTCCGCCCTCGGCCTTGACCAGGGAGGCTATCTTCTTCTGTTCAGCCTCCAGTCGTCTTACGTACGCGAGGGCGCCGACGCCGGTCAATGCTTCGATCCTCCGGACACCGGCAGCTATCCCGGCTTCGGAAACGATCTTGAAAAAGCCTATGTCGCCGGCTTCCCGCACGTGCGTACCGCCGCACAGTTCGGAACTTATTTCTCCGACCTTGACCACCCTGACCCGCTCTCCGTATTTCTCGTCGAACAGGGCCATGGCGCCGCTTTCCATCGCTTCCTTAATATCCATTTCCAATGCGTGAACATCTGCATTGTCCATAATGTCGGCGTTCACCATATCCTCCACCCGAAGCAGTTCCTCGTGGCTGAGGGCTGAAAAATGGGTAAAGTCAAATCGGAGCCGTTCACTGGTGACGAGGGAGCCCGACTGCTTCACATGGTCGCCAAGCACTTTGCGGAGCGCCGCATGCAGCAGGTGGGTGGCGGTATGATTGCGGGCCGTCGCCTTCCGCCTCTGTGCCTCTACCTTCAGATCAACGGCTTCTCCTGTCCTTACCGTACCTTCCTTGATCAGTGCCCGGTGGACGATCAGGTCGGGCACTGGTTTCGCAGCGTATATGACCCGGATGTGAGCGCTGCCGGTCGAAATACACCCGCTGTCGCCTTCCTGGCCGCCGGACTCGCCGTAAAAGGGTGTAAGCTCGGTGATGATTTCCACCTCTTCTCCGGCGTGTGCTTCCTCGACCTGTTCTCCACCGCGCAGCATGGCAGTAATGACGGAATAGGCGGAATTCTCGTCGTACCCGACGAAAGTTGTGCGCAGCCCCCGGTTTTGCAGGGTCTTGTAGATCGCCGAGACGCCCTCTTCCCCGGAACCCTTCCAGTGCTCGCGGGCCTGCTCGCGCTGTTTTTCCATGCAGGCGTCGAAACCGTTCTCGTCCACGGTAAAACCCTCGCCCTGAACGATGTCGGCCGTCAGATCCATGGGAAAACCAAAGGTATCGTAAAGCCTGAACACCGTTTCACCGGGAATGATCGTCACGCCCCGCTTTTTCAGGGACGAAATTTCTTCGTTCAGGATCCTGAGGCCGTTGTCCAGAGTTTCGGCAAAGCGCTCCTCTTCCGCCCTGATGACCTTCTTGATGTACTCCTCCCTGTGCAGGAGCTCGGGATATGTTTCCCCCATCATGGCATTCACGGCATCAACCGTCTTGTACAGGACCGGCTCGGAAAAGCCGAGCATCTTGGCATGGCGGGCGGCGCGCCGCATGATGCGCCGCAGCACGTAACCCCGCCCCTCGTTGCTGGGAAGCACACCGTCACAGATCAGGAAATCCACCGCCCGGGAATGGTCGGCAATCACCCGCATCGAGACATCGTCCTTCGCATCGAGGCCGTACTGCTTTCCCGAGAGTTTTTCCACGTGCCTTATGATTCCCCGGATGAGATCGGTGTCATAGTTGGACGTGACGCCCTGCATCACCGTGGCAATCCTCTCCAGCCCCATGCCGGTATCCACGGAAGGCTTCGGCAGAGGTGTCATGACGCCCTGCGCATCACGGTTGAACTGCATGAAGACGTTGTTCCATATCTCCATATACCGGTCGCAATCGCAGCCGACGGCGCAATCGGGACCGCCGCAGCCGGTTTCCGGACCGTTGTCCCAGAAAATCTCGGTGCACGGACCGCATGGCCCGGTGTCGCCCATGGACCAGAAATTATCCTCGTCGAACCGGTAGATCCGGTCCAACGGAATGCCCTCCTGCTCATGCCAGATCCTGGAGGCTTCATCGTCGTCCTTGTAGACAGTCACGTAGAGCCTGTTCTTGTCCAGATGCAGTTCCTTGGTGAGAAACTCCCAGGCAAAGGCAATCGCCTCTTTTTTGAAATAGTCGCCAAAGGAGAAGTTCCCCAGCATCTCGAAAAAGGTATGATGGCGCGAAGTACGTCCCACGTTCTCCAGGTCGTTGTGCTTACCCCCTGCCCGCACACACTTCTGCGAACTGCAGGCTCTTACATAGTCACGCTTTTCCAACCCGAGAAAAACGTCCTTGAACTGGTTCATGCCGGCATTGGCAAACAGCAGGGTGGGATCGTTTTTCGGTATGAGACCGGAACTGGGAACGATGGTATGACCACGCTGCTCGAAATATTTGAGGAATTTTGATCTGATTTCTCTGCCTGTCATCTGTACTCCCGTAATATGATATCAAAAACGACAAGAGGGTTATTCACCCTCCATATCGCGAAACACTTGAAGAATAGCCGCCAGTGAAAATCCGCGGCGCTGCAGATACCCCATTAAGCGCCTCTTCTGCCGTTCATCGGCGCTCTGTGGGTCAAAATCGCCAAACTTCCCGGCCACAAGCGCCTTGATGGCCTCTCCTTCGTCGTATTCGGCCCTCATCCGCTCAGTGACCTCGGAAGCCACATCTTCCGCAATCCCACGCCTGGACAACTCGAATCGAAGACGAAACCCGTATCCCCTGCCGTTCCGGACCGCGGATTCGGCCCAGCGGAGGGCAAACTTCCTGTCGTCGAGGTATCCCGCTTTTCTCAGCTTGTCGATGGTATCATCAACGGCTCCGGCGGAGATTCCCCTGTCGGTCATTTTGCGCCTTAGCTCCGACTCGCTGTGGTCTCGGCGGGTCAATGCCTTGAGGGCGATGATATAGGCCCTCTGCGCCTCTTCCATATCAGTATTTTTCTATGGCTATCTTTTCTTCGCCGGTCGCGGGCGCCTCTTCCTGGGCGAAGTGGTCCCAGGTGGTATCGGAGGTGGAGGAAATCCCGGAAACCTTGAGGGCGAAATCGTCGGGATTGGACGACTGGCGCAGCGCTTCCTCATAGGTAATAAACTTGGTGGTATAAAGATGCATCAGGGACTGGTCGAAAGTCTGCATGCCGTAGGTGGTGTATCCCTGGGCTATCGCGTCGGGCAACTGTTTGGTTTTGTCCTTCTCGTCTATGCATTCGCGGATGCGGCCGGTGGAAACCATTACTTCGACCGCGGGAACCCTCCCCTTGCCGTCGGCCCTCGGTACAAGTCGCTGGGAAACGACCCCCTTGAGCACCCCGGACAACTGCATCCTCACCTGGCGCTGATGGTAGGGCGGAAAAACCGAGATGATCCTGTTGATAGTCTCGGCGGCATCCAGCGTATGCAGAGTGGAAAGCACCAGGTGGCCTGTCTCGGCAGCGGTGAGGGCGGTCTCGATGGTTTCAAGGTCGCGCATCTCACCTACCAGTATCACGTCGGGATCCTGACGCAGGGAGCTTTTCAGGGCATTGGCGAAGGTAAGCGTATCGAAACCTATCTCTCGCTGGCTGACGATACTTTTCCTGTCCTTATGCAGGTACTCGACCGGATCCTCAACGGTTATTATATTACAGGTGCGATTGTCATTGATATAGTTGACCATTGCGGCCAGGGTAGTTGATTTACCGGAACCTGTGGTGCCGGTGACCAGAACCATACCCCGCTCCTCCATGCTCAGTTTTTTCAGCACTGGCGGCAGGTTCAGGGATTCGAAGCTGGGCACGCTGAAAGAGATGATGCGGAAAACCATGGCGATGGTTCCCCTCTGGGAATAAACGCTGGCGCGGAAACGGCTCAGACCCGGAATGCCGTAGGAGAGGTCGACCTCGTAGTGTTCCTCGAATATTTTTTTCTGGCGCTCGCTCATCAGGGAGAATGCCACCTCCCTGATCGCATCCGCGGTAACCCGCGGCGCATTGGGAATGGGACGCAATTTGCCGTCGATGCGGACGACCGGTTGGAGCCCCGCCTTGATATGGACGTCGGAACCCTTTGCCTTAACAGCTACGGTGAGTATGTCGTTCAATTCCATTGCCTGTCTCCAATCCTAATTGCTGTTTTCTATAAGGCCTGCCCGATTATCCTCTCTTCGATTTCCTTCAACATGTCGGGGTGCTCCTGGAGGAAGATACGGGAATTTTCCCTTCCCTGCCCGACCCGTTCGCTGCCATAGGAAAACCAGGCGCCGCTTTTTTCGACAATGCCCCGGTCCACCGCAAGATCGAGGATATCCCCCACCCTGGAGATTCCTTCCCCGTAGAGAATATCGAATTCCACTTCCCGGAAAGGGGGAGCCACCTTGTTCTTCACGACCTTGACCCTGGTGCGGGAGCCGATGATGTCGTTGCCCGACTTGAGAGCAGCTATTTTCCTGATGTCCATTCGAACCGAAGCATAAAATTTAAGCGCATTGCCGCCTGTAGTCGTCTCCGGATTGCCGAACATGACGCCGATTTTCATGCGAATCTGATTAATGAAAATGACGCAGGCGTTCGATTTGCTGATTATCGCGGTGAGCTTGCGCAGGGCCTGCGACATGAGGCGCGCCTGCAATCCCATATGGGAATCTCCCATGTCCCCTTCTATTTCGGCCTTGGGAACGAGTGCCGCCACCGAGTCGATCACCAGCACGTCGATGGCACCGCTGCGCACCAGCGTTTCAGTAATCTCCAGGGCCTGCTCTCCGGTGTCGGGCTGGGAAACAAGCAGATCATCGGTCTTCACACCGAGCTTTCTGGCATAACCTATATCGAGGGCATGTTCGGCATCGACAAAGGCTGCAATTCCGCCCAGCTTCTGAGCCTCGGCGACAATGTGAAGCGCCAGGGTCGTTTTCCCCGACGACTCAGGGCCGAATATCTCGACGATGCGGCCCCTCGGCACGCCACCCACGCCAAGCGCCATGTCGAGTGAAATCGATCCCGTAGGTATTGCGGCAATGTCCGGCAGGGCTTCGTCATTGCCCAGGCGCATGATGGCGCCTTTTCCGAACTGCTTTTCGATCTGACTCACCGCTAAATCAATCGCCTTGTCTCTTTCCAGCATGTGATGCCTCCTTGACCGGACGAACCGGAACCTGAAAGTAGAGTAAATAGCATATTTTTCACCACTTTTTCAAGTTTATCTTAGTTCCTGAATAGAAATAACCTCACAGGGAGAGCAGATACCTTCTCAGCCAATCCATCGCCGTAAATGCCGTGATTGCCCTGATCCTGTCCCTGTCGCCAAAGAATTTGTAATGCTTTGCCTTGCAGTCGGCAGGTCCCGCCAAGGCAATGTAAACCGTGCCGACCGGCTTATCCTCCGTACCTCCATCCGGACCGGCGATGCCGGTAACGGCGAGCGCCATGTCGCTCCCCGATTTGCGGCGGATGCCCTTCGCCATCGCCATGGCGACCGTGGAACTGACCGCTCCCTTCTCCTCGATGAGCACGGCAGGAATGTCCAGAACCCTTGTTTTTGCCGCATTGCCGTAGGTGACGGCGCCTTCCAGGAAGTAGGCCGAACTGCCGGCCATGTCGGTCACCCGTTTCGCTATAAGGCCGCCGGTACACGATTCGGCAAGGGACAGGGTGATTCCCTTTTCCCGAAAGAGGTTTGCCACAACAGTGTCGATGGTATCCTCGCCCTCGGCGAACAGGAACTCGCCGAGCAGGTCCCTGGTCTTGCCGCATCCTTGGTCGAGGATTGCGGCCAGACGGGCCTCATCATCCCCCTCGATGCGGAGCTTGACTAATACCTCGGGAAAATTCACGCAGTAGGCTACGGACAGTCCCTCGGCAGGTCGGGCAACCCCCTCAAGAAGGTTCTCGATCTTGGTTTCGGAAAGGCCGAAAACCTTGAACGTCCGTGTCCGCACGAATCGTTTCTCCTTCATCCGCGACCGAATGGCTGGGATGAGCGTCTCTTCCAGCATCCTTTTCATCTCGACCGGCACGCCGGGAAGAAAGAAGAAGTATGTCCCCTTGTGGGACAGCATGAAACCGCAGGCCGTCCCAACCGGATTCGGAACCAGTCTCGCCTTGTCGGGGAGCAGGCACTGCTTTTCCGTGGACGGCAGCATTTCCCTGCCCGCCTTTATATAAAACTGCCGCAAATGCTCCAGCGCTTCATCGTTCAGGACGAGACGTTTGCCCGCAGCCTTTGCCGCGGCCTTGGCGGTCATGTCGTCCACTGTCGGACCGAGACCTCCGGTGGCTATCACGAAATCGTTGCGGGATGCCAGCGACTCAAAGGCCTCGACGATGTCCGGCTCATTGTCGCCCACGCACAGGTGGCGCTGTACGGTAAGTCCCTCGTCGTACAGACGAGTCGCGATATGGGCGGCGTTGGTATCGACGATTTCCCCGAAAAGGACCTCGTCTCCGATGGAAAGGGTGGAAACTTTCATATGAACCTCAAAAGGACATGAAGTGTGATGCATGAATATATTCCCGCGACGACATCGTCAAGAACCACCCCGTACCCGTTTTTCACACTACGGTCGAAGAAACGGGCGGGAGGGATCTTGCTGATATCGAAAAAGCGGAAGAGCAGGAACCCGACGGCAACGCCTTTCCAGGAAAAAGGGATTGCCGTCATGGTGACCAGGTAACCCGCCACCTCGTCGATGACGATCTTGCCGGAATCCTTTTCCCGAAAAATTTCTTCCGCCTGTCCGGAAACCCGGCAGGCAAAAAAAGTAAAGACCAGCGTGGTGATTATATAGAGGGAGGCGGGCAGCTGCGCCATGAGAAGATAAAGGGGCACCGCCGCAATGGTACCGACCGTGCCCGAAGCAACGGGACTGAACCCCGTTCCGAACCAGGTTGCCGCCAGAATGGTAAAACGTCTCATGAAACAGAGGTCTCCCTTTCTATGATCCTGTACACATCCAGCAAGGGAAGCCCCTTCTCCAGGGCGATACGGCGGCACTCCTCGAACTCGGGGGCGATGCGCAGCACCGTATCATGATCCCGGATTACCTTGACCGTCACCCTGCCCACGGAAGTTTCCCGCTCCTCCGTAGCTCGCTCCATCTTGATCCTGCCTGCCGGGTAATAGCGTACGCCGGTGGAAGTCGATTCCAGCAGCACCATGCGGGCCAGCGATTCCAGGTGGTCGGGCGAGCAGAGAATAGTCACTTTTACACCCGGACGGTTCTTTTTCATCTGCAAAGGCGAAAAGGTGACATCCAGGGCGCCGTGGGCAAGAAGACGCTCCATGAGGAAACCGAGTATTTCCGGATTCATGTCGTCAATAT
>DATEVI010000240.1:0-9899 GCA_035281865.1 Geobacteraceae bacterium
TCATGGAGAAGCTTCTCGGCGAATTCAAGATAAGTCATATTGCGCAAACAAAGGGCTTTGCCCTTTCCGGCGGCGAGAGGAGAAGGGTCGAGATCGCGAGGGCGCTGGCGACCAGTCCTGATTTCATTTTGCTCGATGAACCTTTTGCCGGTATTGACCCTATTGCTGTTCTGGATATACAGAACATTATCGGTGAGCTGAAGGAAAAGGGCATCGGAGTATTGATTTCGGACCACAACGTGAGGGAAACTCTCAGAGTCTGCGATAAAGCCTACATTCTCAACAAGGGTAAGGTTCTAGAATACGGCGAACCAATGCATATTGCCGAGAGCAGAAAAGCAAGAGAGATTTATCTTGGAGACGGTTTCAGCCTTTAGTGAATGATGTTACACTCCGCATCAAATTTCTTTTGATGGATTTATGAAGAGAGAAGAGACGGGTTATTTCATAGTTCCGGGTGCGGCGGGCCACGGAGCAGGCAACGGGCCAACACGCGATAACAGCTGATGGGCGTTATGTTTAGCTGTAACTATCAGCAAAAGGGTGTGATTTATTATGGCAATTGAAATGCGCCAGCAGATGAAGCTTACCCAGCAGTTGGTGATGACTCCCCAATTGCAACAGGCCATCAAGCTTTTGCAGCTTTCCAGGCTTGAACTGCAGGACCTTGTCCGCCAGGAAATGGAAGAAAATCCGGTTCTCGAGGAATCACCGGAAATCGAGGAGACGAAAGAAGCCGATCAGCTGGAAATGCAGGAAGATGAAGACCTCCCCAAGGATGAGAAGGCAGCTTTCGAGGAAGTGAAAGCAGGTGAAGAGACTCTTCAGGACATCGACTGGGCAACCTATCTTGACGGTTACAACTACAGTGTCGGCGATCAATATTATGATGATGATGATCGACCTTCCTATGAAAACATACTGACGAAAAAGTCCACGCTTTTTGATCATCTGCTGTGGCAGCTCAAACTGGGTCACTTTGCGGAAGAAGAGCTTCCTGCCGGGGTCGAAATTCTCGGAAACATTGACGAAGACGGCTATTTTCGGGCCACGGTTGCCGATGTGGCGGCGGAGTGCGGTGTGTGCGAAAGTCTTGTCGAAACGGTCCTGTGCAAGATTCAGGGTTTCGATCCGATGGGAATCGCTGCTAGGAATCTTCAGGAGTGTTTGCTCATTCAGGTCCGTCAATTGGGAATGAGCGGTAGTTTGGTCGAAGTAATTCTGCAGGATCATCTTAAAGATCTCGAAACGCGCAAGTATAAGCAGATAGCCAAGGCGCTAGGGATAGACTTTAATGAGGTGCTCGCGACAGCCAAAATCATCTCAGGTCTTGATCCGAAGCCGGGACGACAATACAACCAGGACGATGTTCAATACATTTCGCCGGACATTTTTGTTCAGAAGGTCGGAGATGAATTCGTGGTGATGCTGAACGACGAAGGGTTGCCGAATATCAAGATAAACCCATATTATGCCGTTGACAGCCGAAGCCCTGCACTGGCGGATTCCAAGACCGAAGAATATATAAATGACAAGATGCGTTCGGCCCTTTGGCTCATCAAAAGCATTCACCAGCGGCAGAGAACCATTTACAAGGCAGCGAAAAGCATTGTCAAGTTTCAACGTGATTTTCTTGAGCATGGAATCGAGCATCTGAAACCTCTGGTCCTGCGTGATGTTGCTGAGGATATCGGCATGCATGAATCGACAATAAGCCGCGTCACCACAAACAAGTACATGCAGACTCCGCAGGGGCTTCTGGAGCTCAAGTATTTCTTCAACAGCGGTATTTCCACAATTGAAGGGGATCCTGTTGCTTCCGAAAGTGTAAAAAACAGGATCAGGGAGATCGTCGATAAGGAAGACCTGCGCAGACCATACAGTGACCAGCGTATTGCCGAGATTCTGTCACGTGATAACATAACTATAGCAAGACGGACCGTTACCAAATATCGTGAAATGCTCAAGATCGGTTCCTCATCGGAAAGAAAACGGCTTTTTTAGTCTTTTCCCTGGGAAAGAAGTTGCATCATCCAAACAAGAATATCAAAAGGAGACACATATGCAGATCACCACGACATTCAGGCATATGGAAACAAGCGAAGCCTTGAAAAGCTATGTGGAAGAGAAACTCGAGAGGGTTCAGAAGTACATTGATGAACCCGTTGTCGCACAGGTTTTTTTGACGGTTGAAAAGATCCGTCATATTGCTGAAATGACAATAACGGCCAAGGGAATCACCATTAAGGCATCAGAAGAGACAAATGATATGTACGCTGCCGTCGATGCGGTGCTTGACAAGATTGAGAGGCAGTTGCGCCGCTACAAGGAAAAGATCAAGGATCACAAGCCATCGAGCGAGGCGGAAGATCGAAGAGTTAAGAAGAGTATTGTTGAAGCAGAAAGCCTTGGGCAAAAGAAGGAACCCGTAATCATAAAAAGCAAGACTTTTTCCATTAAGCCGATGTCCGTGGAAGAAGCTGTCATGCAGATGGATCTGCTGCACAAAGATTTTCTGGTGTTTACCGATGCTTCTACTGAGGGCATAAACGTGATTTACAGGCGCAAGGACGGCAACTACGGACTTATTGAACCCCAAAGGGGTTGATACTGCGGAGTTTGAACATCCTGCGGCGATGTCGGTGCTTGAGGGAGGACGGGTGTATGCCCGTCCTCTCAGAATTGAAAAAGCAGTTAGTGAAGAAATTGATGTTTTCGGCTAATCGAATCTGGCCTTGATCGTTGCCTTAACGCTAACCAGAATGAGGTCCTTCAATGGGCATATTCTATTGTGGTGGGGTCGCCGCAGCCCTGTATCAAATCATTCGTTAACAGGATAATAGATCTTGAATGAGCTCAGCCTTTCTATCGGTGATTTTCTGAAAGACGTGGAGTATGGTCTGGATCTTACTCTGATCGCCGGAAGTGGCGGCCTTGCCAACAGAATATTCACTCCTCGAATCCAAAAACCCGGCCTTGCGCTTACGGGATATACGGAGCACCTCCATCCCGACAAAGTACAAATACTCGGAAACACTGAAATTACATATCTGGGGCAACTCCCGGAGCATGAAGCGGAGATCTGTATCGGGAAAATCTGTTCTTTCCCAATAGCCTGTTTCATACTGACAACGGGGCTGGAATGTCCCGTGTTCCTCAGGGATAATGCGGAAAAAGCGGAGATACCAGTGCTGGTGACTTCCCACCCATCTTCCGTTTTTATCTCGCTCATCACGAAGTTTCTCGAGGAAAGGCTTCTTCCGTCAACACATGTCCATGGCGTCCTCGTTGATGTTCTTGGTGTCGGCATCTTGTTGCTGGGCAAAAGCGGCATAGGAAAAAGCGAGTGCGCTCTTGACCTGATTCTCCATGGACACAGGCTTGTTGCGGACGATGTCGTTCAAATCAAAAAGAAAATGCCCGCATCACTTGTGGGTAATGCCGCCGAATCACTTCGCTACCACATGGAAATCCGCGGTCTGGGCATTATAAACATAAAAGATCTTTTTGGTGTATCTTCCATCAGGGAAAAGAAAATCGTCGACATGGTCCTCGAACTCGTAGAGTGGGATCCCTCGCACGAATACGACAGGTTGGGAATAGATGACATGGTGTATAACATCCTGGGCGTAGATCTGCATTATCTGAAGGTACCGGTTCGCCCCGGAAGGAACCTCACTTCCATCATCGAGGTGGCAGCCAGGAATTTCGTGCTTAAAGGTATGGGGTATCACCCGGCCAGAGAGTTTCATGAAAAGCTCCTGTCGCGTATGGAATATCGCCCTTTGGGTGATGAGGTGGAATAGTCGTGATGCGGATAATTATTATAACCGGTCTTTCCGGATCAGGAAAATCAACGGCAGTCAGAGTCCTTGAAGACGAGGGATTCTTTTGCATTGATAACCTGCCGGTAAGCCTTTTCCCGACCTTTGTGGAGCTGGTTGAAAATTCCAGGGAGAATGTCCGGGATGTAGTGCTCGTCATGGATATTCGCGAGCTCGGTTCTCTCCAGGGATATGAAAAAGTTCTGCAGGAGATTACGGAATCGGGACGCAAAATCGAGATAATCTTCTTTGATGCCTCCGATGAAGTGCTTATCCGCCGCTATTCCGAGACACGGCGTCGTCATCCTGTTCTGGACCAGGGGACGCTGCCCGAAGGAATCCATTACGAGCGGACGCAGCTTGAAGGGTTACGCCGTATGGCAACCCTCGTGATTGACACGTCGGAACTCAATGTGCACCAACTGAAGGAGATTGTCATATCCCGGATCAAGGGAGAAGAAGGGGCCAGGGAAATGATGGTCCATCTGCAGTCGTTCGGTTACAGGTATGGGATCCCGCTGGAATCCGACATTGTGATGGATGTACGTTTTCTGCCCAATCCCTATTTTGTAAAGGAATTGCGGGATTTCTCCGGACTTGATCCGATGGTGCGCGAGTATGTCCTGGGAAAAATTGAAACGCGGGAGTTTATCGGGAAATTCAGGGAAATGATGGTTTTCCTGCTGCCCGGATACCGCAAGGAAGGCAAATCCTATCTGACGATTTCCATCGGTTGTACCGGTGGAAAGCATCGTTCCGTCGTGATTGCCGAAGAGATGCGAAGTTTTTTCAGGGACAATCGGGTGAATCTGAAAGTAACACACCGGGATATCGGGAAGGGATAAAGTATGATTGGTCTTGTATTGGTGGCGCATGCGGGGCTTGCGCGGGAATTGTTGGCTGCCGCCGAAATGATAGTCGGTGAAATGGGGTTGGCTGAAGCCGTCGGCATCAGTCCGGATGACAGTGTGGAAAACATAAAAGAGAATGTAACCGAGGCCATCAAAAAGGTTTCCGCAGATGGTGTTATTATCATGACCGACATGTTTGGCGGTACCCCGTCCAACATGAGCCTGTCTTTTCTGAAAGACAACATAGTGGAAGTGTTGACCGGAGTGAATCTGCCCATGCTGCTGAAATTTGCCACGGAACGGGAAAAGTCCGGGGTTGCCGATCTGGCGCAGATATTGAAGTCGTGCGGACAGGAAAGCATTTCAGTTGCGGGAGATTATCTGAAATAGGCAAAAGGCAATGGTATAAGTGATGAAGCGGGAAAGGGGAGGCTGCAGGTCCTCAGCAACGCATACACTTGTATCCAATTCCGCCTTTCGCCATTATCTTGACTTCACAGGAGTTGAGGGAGACCCTTGGCAATCGGCATTCTCCGGGCGATCCCATACGAAAGAAACCTATGCTTGTGCAGGAATTTACTATTGTGAACAAACTCGGTCTCCACGCCAGGGCTTCAGCATTGCTCGTCAAAACGGCGAGCCGCTACAAGTCGGATATCCGGATTGAGCGTGAAGATATTGAAGTCAACGGCAAAAGCATCATGGGGATAATGATGCTGGCGGCCGCGAAGGATACGGTTATTCAGGTAAAAATCGGCGGAGAGGATGAAGTTGACGCTATGCAGGCTCTGGGGGATCTTATAAGGGATGGGTTCGGAGAAGAGTAATAACAGGATATTTCACGGGATCGGCGCTTCTCCCGGAATCGTCATAGGGGAAGCCAGGATTGCCGATAGAAGCCGTGTTTCTGTTGTTGAGGTGCCGATTGCTCATGAAGAAATTCCGTTGGAAATACAACGCTTCGAGAAAGCTTTGGAAGAAGCGAAAACGGAACTCAGGGCCTTGAAGGATGAAATAGCTGAAACCAGGGGGCTGGAACATCTCTATGTCATAGATACCCATCTTCTTATTCTCGAAGACAGCATGTTGATAAGCGAAACCGTCGGTTTTATCGAGCGGGATAAAATAAACGCCGAAGCTGCTCTGAAGAGGACCCTCAAGAAATTCAAAGAGTTCTTCGCAGGTATTGAAGATGAATATCTTCGTGAACGAAGCGGCGACATAGAAACTGTTGTAGAACGTGTACTCCGCAATATGCTAGGAAAACGACATGAACCGTTCCTCGAATCCGAGGAGAGGGTTATCGTCGTCGCCCATGACCTGTCTCCAGCGGATATCCTCCAGATCGATAAACAAAAAGTTATCGGTTTCATCACGGACTTGGGAGGAAAGACATCCCATACCGCTATTCTCTCCCGATCTCTCGAGATACCTGCCGTGGTCGGCCTGGAAAGGATTACCTCAGAGGTTTCGAACGGCGACCCCCTCATCGTTGATGGCAGAAACGGTCTGGTCATTCTCAACCCCGATGAAGAAACATTCCGTGATTATCTGCAGAGCAAGCAATACTATGAGTACAAGGATAGGGAATTCCTGAAGCTCAGGGATCTGCCCGCGGAAACGGTTGACGGTTGCCGCATCCAGCTCAAGGGGAATGTCGAGTTTGTCGAGGAAATCCCCTCCATCAGGAGGCATGGAGGAGAGGGGGTCGGCCTGTATCGGACGGAAATGCTGTTCATGAATCGCAGAACCCTTCCGGACGAGGAAGAACAGTTTAGCGTATATGCAGAGGCAGTCAGGCAAATGTCGCCTTACCCGGTGACTATACGCACTCTCGACATTGGCGGAGATAAATTTGTTGCCGATCTGAACCTTGATGACGAACTGAACCCGGCACTAGGTTTGCGAGCCATACGATTGTCGCTTCGCCAGCCGGAGATATTCAAGACGCAGTTACGTGCAATATTGCGGGCAGGGGCAATCGGTAAGGTCAGAATTTTTTTTCCGATGATATCCGGTGTGGCCGAGATCAGGGAAGCAAAGGCCTTGCTCGAAGAGGCGAAGAGAGAACTCCGAGAATCTTCGAAAATATTTGACGAGAACATCGAAATCGGCATTATGATAGAAACGCCTTCTGCGGTTATCATCGCCGATTTTCTGGCCCGCGAGGTCGACTTTTTCAGTGTCGGCACCAACGACCTGATCCAGTATTCCCTAGCAATAGATCGTACCAACGAACATCTCTCCCATCTCTATGAACCCCTTCATCCGGCTGTGCTCAGGTCACTCAAAATAGTTGCCGATGCAGCTCATGCAGCGGGTATCAACGTGTGCATGTGCGGCGAGATGGCAGGAGAACCGGCCTATTTACCGATTCTTCTTGGCCTTGGGTATGAAGAGCTTTCCATGAATGCAGTCTCCATTCCCAAGGTGAAAAAGGTCCTGCGTCGCTGCTCCAGAAGCGAGGCGGAGGCCCTTGCCGAACAGGCACTGAAATTCCAAACGGCTGCCGAAGTGGAATCCTATCTGCAAAGCCAGATAACGGCCCGGTATTCTGAAAGCATCGATTGATATGGTCATTCATTATTCCTTTTTTCTGTCTTGACAATACTGTGCTCAGGTTTTACTATTTGGAGTCTTTTTGATGACACTGTAAAGCCGTTATTATTTTGTATACAAGGAGTTGAAAGTATGGGCATGACTGATTTTATATTCACTTCTGAATCGGTATCGGAAGGTCATCCGGACAAAGTTGCCGATCAGATATCAGATTCTATTCTCGATGCGATTATAGGGCAGGATCCGAAAGCCCGCGTTGCCTGCGAATCGCTGGTAACGACCGGAATCGTCTTTGTCGCCGGAGAGATTACCACCAATGCCATAGTAGATTATGCGAAGATAGCTCGCGAAACCATCAGGGAGATCGGCTATAACGATTCGGCCATGGGATTCGACTGGGAAACCTGCGCCGTACTGACCTCCATCGACAAACAGTCTCCCGATATCTCCCAAGGGGTGACTGAGGGGGAGGGTCTGTACAAGGAGCAGGGTGCAGGGGACCAGGGGCTCATGTTCGGTTACGCATGCACGGATACGCCCGAATTGATGCCCATGCCCATTATCCTGGCCCATAAGCTGACAATGAAGCTGGCGGAAGTTCGTAAAAGCGGAATTCTGGACTTCCTCCGCCCCGATTCGAAGTCCCAGGTTTCAGTGCGGTATATCGATGACAGGCCGGTACACATCGATACCGTTGTCATTTCATCCCAGCATACTCCTGAAGTTTCATATGAAGCTATCAGGGAAGGGATCACCGAAGAGGTCATCAAGAAAGTTGTTCCTGCCGAACTGATGGATGAGAAAACCAGGTTCCTGATTAATCCCACAGGACGATTCGTGGTAGGCGGACCCATGGGGGACTGTGGCCTTACCGGGCGAAAGATCATTGTCGACACTTACGGCGGTCAGGGATCCCATGGCGGTGGAGCATTTTCCGGCAAGGACCCTTCCAAAGTGGACCGTTCCGCATCTTATATGGGACGATATGTGGCCAAGAATCTCGTCGCCGCAGGGTTGTGTAGCAAGTGTGAAGTGCAGGTGGCATATGCGATCGGAGTAGCGGAGCCCGTTTCAGTCATGGTCAATACCTTTGGAACAGGTAAGATTCCTACAAAGCGGATAGCGGAAATTGTCAGTGAAGTTTTTGACCTGCGACCGCGGGCGATTATCGAACAACTCGACCTGCTCCGTCCGATTTACAAAAAGACCGCGGCTTACGGCCACTTTGGCCGCAATCTCCCCGAATTCACCTGGGAGAGGACCGACAAGGTCGATATAATCCGGGAAAAAGCAGGTTTGTAACTCACCAATGAAACAGCAAAAGGCCGATGGCGATTCGCCGTCGGCCTTTTTTTTTGAGATAAGAAGCAAATGCAGTGGACAAAAACTTACGGGCCAGTCAGGTTTCCTTTTCTGCTGAAGCGATAGCCGACTCCGCGTATTGTCTGGAAGAAGACGGGCTTTGCCGGGTCAGGCTCGAAATACTTTCTCAGACGGACGATGAAATTGTCCAGTGTCCGTGTTTCCGCCTGGGACGAATATCCCCATACACCCTCCAGGAGTGTTTTCCGTGTTACGACCTGGCCCTCGTTCCGGAAAAAGAGGGCCAATGTCTTTACTTCCAGGTCGGTTAGGTCTATCTCGCCCTGGGCGGTCCTGGCATGATAAGATGGGAGAAAGACTTCGTTTTCACCAAACGCGTACCCCTCCTCAACCGGTTCGGGCCGGTACCAGGAAGAGCGACGCAGCATCCCTTTCACTCGTAAAAGAAACTCTCCAAGATTAAAGGGTTTTGTCAGATAATCATCGGCGCCGCTGGCAAGGCCGGTTACGCGGTCTCCCTCTTCGGCGCGGGCCGAGAGGATCAAAATTGGAACCCTGGCATCCAGTTTTCTGATTTCCCCGCAGACTGAAAATCCGTCGATGCCCGGCAGCATGATGTCAAGGATTATGAGGGAAAAACGATAATATCTGAGCCTGTCAAGGGCATCTTCGCCGCTTTCCGCATGACTGATCCGATACCCTTCCTGTTCGAGGTTGAAAGAGATACCGCGTGCGAGATTTATTTCATCCTCGATCAACAGGATGTGCGGTGTCTCGTCGTTCATTTGGCATCTCCTGATTTCTGGCAGTGGGAATGAAAATATGGAAGGTGCTACCTTTTCCCGCTCCCTCGCTGGTCACTGTAACTTTTCCACCATGCTCGCCGACAATTGATTTTACAATGTAGAGACCAAGTCCACTACCCCTGATGCTCTCTCCAGGATGGCGAACCCGGTAGAACATTTGGAATATTTTTTTGATTTCCCTTGGCTCCAGTCCTTTCCCGGTGTCCTGAAAAGCCAAATGGCAGTACTTCCCTTCTTTCCAAAGCCTCACTGTTATTTCCGGAGATGCGTGACTGTAGAGTAGCGAGTTTTCAAAGAGATTTCTGAGGACCGTCTCCATATCCTCCTCGTTTACAGATGCCGGAATTCCTTCCTCCACTTTAACCGAAATGATTCCGCCATCAGGAAGTTTCTTGCGCTTCCGTTCCATAAAGTTCAGAACAAAGGCTGAGAAGTCAATTACCTGGCGATGTTTCGGGCGTCTGCGCTGTTCAAGCTTTGCAGCCGTCAATAAATTGCTGATAAGGCTGTTCAGGCGTTCGATATCCGTCAGCATG
>DATEVI010000241.1:0-5803 GCA_035281865.1 Geobacteraceae bacterium
TACCTGCGGGGCAGGGAGCTTCACGCGGCTGTGAAACTGAAGAACATCCTCCTCACGATTCTGGGCGAAGACGTCCTGCTCTCGGCGGATGTGAAATTTTCACCAAGGATAGGTTAATCATGTTTACGGGTATTGTACAGGAAATCGGTGAGGTCACCGCCTCCGAGAAAAAAGGCGGAAACCTGCGGCTCACGGTCGCGGCGGAGAAATGTTCCGGTCAGCTGTCACCCGGGTCCTCCATCGCGGTGAACGGCGCATGCCTGACCGCCGTTGAATCGGGCGGCGGAAAGTTCAGGATGGATGTGGTGGAGGAGACGCTCGTCAAGACCGCCCTCGGCGACCAGGTCCGCAGGAAATTCGTCAACCTCGAATTGCCGTTGCGCGCCGACGGCAGGCTGGACGGGCATATAGTTTTAGGACACGTGGATACCGTCGGTTCCGTGCTGAAGATCCAGAAGCGGGATGAAAGCTGGTGGTATTCGATCAGGATCCCGGGTGAATTCATGAAGTTCGTGGTTCACACCGGCTCGATCGCGGTGGACGGCGTGAGCCTCACGGTCGCCGAAATCAATGACGACATCTGCAGGTTTTCCATCATCCCGCACACCATCACACATACCATCTTCCAGTATTACCGGGATACCGACCGGGTGAATATCGAGACGGACGTGGTGGGGAAATATGTGGAGAAACAACTGGCGAACGCAAGGCCGTTCCGCCCCGGGGCTCCGCCGATTACGCTTGCAAGGCTCAAAGAGGAGGGGTTTTAACCGCCTCCCTGACGACCACGCCGACATGGTGAGATGTCCTTCCGGGAGCCATCGGCAGTTGAAGAATTCCCGATAATTGCTTATCTTTATGACCGAAATTTCACTCCATATTAAGGGGTTTATCCGATGTTTGGTTTTCTCGTCGCAGTTGAGATCCTCGTCAGCATCCTGCTGATGGTCGTCATCCTCATGCAGTCCAGCAAGGGCGGCGGACTGGCGGGCACGTTCGGCTCCGCCTCCATGGGGACGACTTTCGGCGTCCGTCGGACGGCGGATTTCCTCAGCCGCGCCACGACCATCCTCGCGGTGGTGTTTATCGGTCTTTCGCTCATCATTAACTTCTTTTTCCTCCCCGGCTCGGCCGATTCCGGCGAGAGTGTGATCCAGAGCGGCACCCCGACGCAGGCCCCGGCGCCGGTTCCACCCATCAGCCAGCCGGCGGCCACCCCGGAGAACCAGACACCTCCGGCGGGAAACCGGACACCGCCGACCGGGACCCCGCAACAATAAACCCCCCGGCGCTTTACATGCGCCCATGGCTCAATTGGTAGAGCAGCTGACTCTTAATCAGCGGGTTCCAGGTTCGAGTCCTGGTGGGCGCACTCCTTTCAAGCAATATTTATTAGCCTGCCTGATACATTTCCTCAGTAAGCGGTAACCACTTTGGTAACCACCCTACAAGAAAGGGGTGTATCCAATGTTTCTCTCCAAACGCTCCGATGGCGTTTATTACATCTGGTTTTACGATGAATCCGGTAAGAAGCGGAAGGTCAGACCCAAGACTCAGAGAGCCTTCCTGACAGCTTTTCGGGAGTTTTCCCGGGTTATCGGGTATAAGCCTATTCGTTTTGTGAGTGTTCGGGATATTGAGCAGTTTTTATCCGTAAAGAAAGGTGAAGCTTCGGAGAGAACGGCGGGGATGTATTTCGTTACCCTTGCCAGTGCCTTCCAGACAGCTGTCAGGTGGAAGTATCTCAATTTCAACCCCTTCAGGCGGGTGGAGAAACCCAAACTTCCGAGAAATTAACCGTTTATTTTATCAAGGATGCCTTTAGAAGGCTTCAATCGGTGACAGACGACTTAGAAGGAAGGGACACCTCAGAGAGTTGTCTCGGTTGGCTGTGTCATCAGGCATGAGGCTGGGGGAAATATGGAGTGACCCTTTGCACCGGACACCAAGAATGGGTAGCTTAGGCGGAAAGGGGAACTGATGCAATGGGACGTCGACAATTTACCAAGGAGTTGAAGCTTGACGTAGTTCTGGAAGTTGAGGCCGGTCTGTCGGTCGCTGAGGCCTCCCGACGCTACGGGGTTCATCCCAACATGGCGAGCTCATCGTGAAGGCACTTCAGATGGCGCTCGAGCGGCGGCCTGTCGGAGCTGGGGTGATTCACCACTCGGATCGGGATAGGCATTATGCCTGCGAGCAGTATATCGACATTCTTCCGGATCACGGATTCGTCATCAGTATGAGCCGAAAGGGAAATCCGTACGACAATGCAAAGCTCGAAAGTTTCATGAAGACGATCAAGATCGATGAGGTGTATCTCAACGAATACGAAACCGAAGCAGAGGCACGAGCCAATATCGGTCAATTCATCGAGAGGATTTACAACATCAAACGGCTTCACTCGGCGTTGAGCTGCTGCTCACCAGTCGAGTTTGAAGACATTTTTCAATCATAAAAAGCAGCCTAACTCATTGTCCGGCCTTGTGGGGTCATGCCAATCACCGATCGAAGCGGCGGGAGTGAAGCCGATGACCAGACGCATTCTCACTCTTGCACGACAAGTTCTCGTTGCCGCTGTTGTATGCATTTTCATCACAACGATTGTTATTATGAGCTTCGAAGAGAAATTTATTTTCTTTCCGTCAAAGTATCCCGAGGGCCATTATGAGGATGCGCGTTACATCCCGAACCTCCAGGAATGCTGGATAAGAACTGAAGATGGAGTACAACTTCATGCCTGGTTCGCTTCTGTTGACACTCCCATTGCTACGCTGGTGATCTCTCACGGCAACGCCGGCAACATCGCAAACAGGAACGAACTCATGAGGCGATTGCTACGAACAGGATTCAATATTCTCATGTACGACTATCGCGGCTACGGCAAGAGCGAAGGATTGCCGGATGAACAAGGAGTGTACAAAGATGGGCGTGCTGCCTTTGATTACGTACTCACACTTCAAGTCGTTGATCCGAAACGGATTGTCCTATGGGGAACAAGCCTTGGCGGGGCGGTTGCTATTGATGTCGCCACACAACGTCCTGCTGCTGCCTTAATTTTAGAGTCGACTTTTTCATCTGCAAAGGACATGGCTCGCGCTCTTTATCCGTTTCTGCCTACAAGGTTCTTCCTTCGATCTCAATTTAACTCCATCGATAAAATCCGGAACATCACGATCCCAGTTCTGAGCATGCACGGCAGCCGGGATGCGATTGTTCCACTTGCGCTGGGGAAAAGACTGTTCAACGCCGCCAACGAGCCGAAGCAGTATTACGAAATTGTAGGGGCAGATCACAACGATACGTACATTGTTGGCGGTAGTGAGTACCTAGAACAAGCCCGCGCCTTCGTGATTCGGCATACGAGTTCCAGGTAAAATCGCGTCAGCTTGGCTACGGTCCGTTAAGCATCACTCACTGTGAAGGTTGCGTCATGTCTTTCCGCTTGGCTGCTGACGGGGTCCTCTTGCTCCATCTGGCTTTCATCCTGTTCGCCCTTCTGGGCGCTATCATTGCTGTGCGTTGGCGTTGGATCCCCCTCGTCCATATTCCAGCAGCCGCATGGGGGTTTTTTGTCGAACTCACTGGTAGGAACTGTCCACTCACGCACTGGGAGAACTACCTTCGCGTCAAAGCGGGCCAATCCGGCTACAGGGAGAGCTTCATCGAGCACTATCTTCTTGACATCATCTATCCTTCAGACCTCACGAGAGAAATCCAGTTCGCACTTGCCGGTGTGGTGGTGTTGGTCAACATCGCGATCTATGGTTGGCTCTTCTCACGCCGGCGTCATGGCGTCGATAGAGACTCCTAGTATCGCGTCCCAGAGATAGCTTTATTATGTCTGAGGATTTCCAAATATTGGCTCTATCCCTTACTTTGAGGAGATCGAGTCATGAAAACTGGTCGTCCGAAGAAGATTTTGACCTTGACTGACGAAGTTCGCAGGGACTTGGATGTTCTTGCCGCCTCGCGCAGCATGCCGCATGGTCTGGTGCAACGGGCACGAAACATTCTTTTAGCCGCTCGGGCGAAACGAAAAAAGTGGCCACTGTTATTCGAAAAACGCTCCAGACCAAGCCCAAAGAGGGTACGCACTGGGCGGTGCGCCCGTTGGCGGAGTCTGCGCGGATTTCCAAGTCTACCGTGCATCGGATTTGGACTGCCCTTGGCCTTCAGCCGCACAGGCAGAAGGGCTTTAAACTCTCCACTGACCCGTTCTTTGTTGAGAAAGTCCGGGACATTGTCGGCTTGTACTTGAGCCCTCCCGAGAATGCCGTGATTCTGGGAGTTGACGAAAAGACACAGTTTCAAGCATTGGATCGTACGCCGCCCATGCTGCCGATGGGACTGGGATATGTTGAAGGAGTCACCCATGATTACGTTCGACACGGGATGACCACACTGTTTGCTCGGTTGGATATTGCAAACGGTACGGTCATTACGCAGTGCAAGCACCGCCACCGGCACCAAGAGTTTCTGACATTCCTGAAGCAGATTGAACAACAGATTCCCGAAAACCTCGACATCCATGCAATTCTCGACAACTATGGAACACACAAACACGCGGCCATCGAGCGCTGGGTGGCCCGTCATCGTCGCTGGCATATCCATTTCGCGCCAACCTATGCATCATGGTTGAATCAAGTCGAGATCTGGTTCAATCTCATCACACAGCGGGCAATCCGCCGCGGGACATTCACAAGCGTCAAAGAACTCGTGGCCAAAATTCAACAATGCAGTGGCAACTACCATCGCCACCCCCGGCCTTTTGTCTGGACCGCGACGGCTGACTCGATCCTTGCCAAGATTGAGCGACTTTGTCAATGTATTTCTGGGACGCGACACCAGGTAGATTGATCATGTTTAGCTAAATCGCTCCCGGTCCGTTCGATAATCCTCTTCCCACACATGAACGCTGGTGTCCGTCTTTTTTTCTTTATCTAGGCAGTGGACTGCCATGATATGGAACTTAACGGATGGAATTGGACTTCGTTACCTCGTGGGAGTAATCGAATCATTCAATAAACAGGGGTCACGGTAACCAAAAAGTTAACAATCTCCTGAGGCATTTGATTTAATCGACCTGTTTCCCATGGCTCAATTGGCAGAGCAGCTGACTCTTAATCAGCGGGTTCCAGGTTCGAGTCCTGGTGGGCGCACTCTGTTGGTTTCCTGCATTAAATCACCACGCCTATCCCCCGGACCGAAACGGCCGGGGTTTATTATTTTTACGAACCGGCCGCAACATTCACGAATCCCATCCGTACAAGATTCCAGTCATGTTGATCCGCCGGAAGGATGGAGGCTGTGGGGTGGGAGACATTTTATGCACCATTTAATGAGTTACAGGAGGCACTATGCATCTGGCTGAACATATCAAAGGCGAAATCGCCGTGGTTTCGCTCAGCGGGGAACTCCTGGATGATGAGGACGAAAGCATCCTGGAACAGAAAATCATCAGTCTGACATCGGACAACATTAAGAAGATCATACTCGATTTCGCGAAATTGAACCGCATTAACAGCCAGGGGCTGGCAGCGCTCCTTTCGGCAGTGAAAAACGTTCGAAGCACGGGAGGGGACATTCGGATCTCAGGACTGGATGAACACCTCAACAGCATTTTTGCAATTACGCGCCTCGTCCGGATCTTCGATACCTACGAAACCGTCGGCAGGGCGATGGCAAGTTATACTCACTGAGTTTTACTCGTCCGGAATGTTGCGAAGGGTAATACCGGCCGTTAAGCGCTTGACCGCCACAGCCGCGCTACATTGACATTCCCCGCCTAAATTCTTAGATTCAT
>DATEVI010000242.1:0-2889 GCA_035281865.1 Geobacteraceae bacterium
CATTCCGACCGGCATCGAGGTGAAATGCATGAAGGACCGGAGCCAGTCCGTGAACCGGTTTCTGGCGCGCCGGCAGGTGCTGGAAAAAATCGCGTTGCAGACGGGGGAGGTCACGCAGCGCGGGGCAAAAAGCGACAAAGCCCGCAAACAGAAGGCGAAAAGGAAAAAGCGGGCGAAAATGAAGAGTTTGTCCGTAAAAAACGGTAGATCGCGCACGGATTTATGACGGATTTGGCTTGGACGATTGAGCAAAACCGCAGGCGTAGCAGGGCTACGTCGAGGATTTTGCGATTGAGGACAGGTCAAAGACGGCATGAAGACGGGATGCGAGAGTACGATAATCCGGAGAATGTGGCCAATGAATAAGAGAGAAACGCTGAGAATACTTGAATTCGACAAAATCCTCAAAACGATTGCCGGTTTCGCCAACAGTGGGATTTCGGAGCAGCGGGTACTGGACATCGTCCCTCTCACTGCAAGGGTCGAAATAGAAAACCGATTCGGCCAGGTGGAAGAGATCCGCGGGCTATCCAGGAAGGGAGTGCCTCTTCGGCTTTCTCCATTTCAGGATATCCTTCCGGTTCTCGAAAAGTTAAGGCCCGAGGGCGCGGTCCTCGATCCCCGCGACCTGGTCCTTTTTATGCCCGTAATGAGAATTATGGCCTCCGTCTGCTCGCAGATGAAATATCGTACAGACATCACCCTTCTCGGGGAGCTGACGGCCCAACTGACTGGATTTTCCGACATCCTCGAACCCCTTGAACAGTCACTCGATTCCGAGGGAAACATCCTGGACACTGCTTCGTCCCTTCTCTTTGAACTGCGCACGCGAAAGAGGAACTTGACTACCAGGATACGCAGGAGACTGGAAGAGATCGTGCGGGACGGCAGAATCGCCGTTTTCCTGCAGGACGACTTCATTACCCAGCGGGGAGGACGATGGGTGATTCCGGTGCGGATGGACTCCAAGGGTCAGGTCGCCGGTGTCGTGCACGATGTCTCCAATTCGGGGGAAACGGCCTTCATGGAGCCCCTGGAGATCATCGGTCTGGCCAACGAACTGGAAAACCTGACGGCCGAGGAAAAGGTGGAGGAGATCCGCATCCTCCGCGAGATCTGCGGCTGGATTCGGGAAGATGCGGAAGATATCGAGAGCCAGTTCGACACCCTTGTATGCCTGGACCTTCTCAACTGCATAGCGCAGTTTGCCGAAGTGATGGAGGCCCAGGTCCCCATTATGGAAGACTCCGGGGGAATACGCCTGGTCCAGGCTCGCCACCCCATACTCATGCTTCTGCAGAAGGCAGGAAGCGAGAGGGATGTCGTTCCCCTGGATGTTGCTCTCGGCGACAGGGATACCGTCATGGTGATCACCGGTCCCAATGCGGGGGGGAAGACCATTTCCATCAAAACGGTGGGGCTGCTTCATCTCATGGCTCTATCGGGCATTCCGGTGCCCGCGGGCGGCACTTCCTCGTTCCCTCTCATCAACGAACTGCTCGTCGACCTGGGCGATGAGCAATCCATTGAAAGCAGCATGTCCACCTTCTCCGCCCACGTATCCAATATCGCCGGCATCCTGGGCCGCGCCGATTCGCGGACGCTGGTCCTGATCGACGAAATGGGAACCGGAACCGAGCCCGTCCAGGGAGCGGCGATTGCCTGTTCCGTGCTGCGCGAGCTGCAGCACAAGGGCGCCCTCGTATTCGCCACCACCCACCTGACCGAAATAGCCGGTTTCGTGCACAAGACGGAAGGCATGGTAAATGCCGCAATGGAATTCGACCAGGAGACACTTACTCCACTTTACCGCCTGAAAGCGGGAGAGCCGGGTCAGTCCCATGCCCTCGACATCGCCCGGAGATACGGCCTGCCCGATACCGTCATCGAATTCGCCAAGGGGATGCTCGGCCGAATGGACACCGAATTTCACAGCCTCCTTGCGGAGCTGAAGGAAAAGCGTGTCCGCCATGAGCAAATGCTGGAAAGCGTCGCCCGCCGGGAGAAGGAGCTTGAGGAGAAAGCGCGGGTAATGGATGAACGGCAGGCCGCGGCGGAGCTGCAGAAGCGTGAAGCCCTGGAGAAGGCCTATCTGGAGGCGCGGGAGATTATTGCCGCCGCGAGGCGGGAGACGCGCGCCGTCCTGGAAGAGGCAAAGAGGGAAAAGAGCCGCACGGCATTGAAACAGCTGGAAGTGGCGGAAAAGCGGGTCGAAGAAAAGCTGCGGGAATTCCACCCTGAAACGGCAGTCTCCATTGACGATATCCGAGAAGGCGATACGCTGTTCGTCATGTCGATCGGCTATGATGCTTCCGTGCTCAAGATAGACAAGAGCCGGAACAGGCTTCGGGTAAAGGCCGGAGTCATGGAGATCGAGGTGCCGGTGTCGGATATCTCGCCGAAAAAAGGCAAGGCGGCGCAGCCGTCGAAAAAGGGAGCGCGGCGTCCGGCGCCGGTGGAGGAGGCTGTTCCCGCGGAGCTGAAACTTCTCGGCATGCGGGTCGATGCGGCTCTGACACAACTGGAAAAATTCCTCAACCACGCATCCCTGGAGGGACTGAGGGAAGTGCGGATCATCCACGGCATCGGCACCGGCGCCCTCCTTTCGGCGGTGCGCGAATACCTGGACGGCCATCCCCTGGTGAGTGAATTCCGGGCGGGCGAGCAGTACGAGGGCGGCAACGGGGCGACCATCGTTTCGCTCAGGTGATGGCGTCGCGGCGAATGTCAGACTGAATCTGCTAAAACCAGCGATGAATTCCCAGGACAAGGAGTTATCGGTGATCATCTCCATCATTGCCGCGATGACCGACAATCGCGTAATCGGACGCGACAACGCAATTCCATGGCATATACCCGCCGACATGCAGCGGTTCCGGGCAATCACCA
>DATEVI010000243.1:0-5527 GCA_035281865.1 Geobacteraceae bacterium
TCTCAGAGTTGCACATGGAACACCGCTTAACATGGGTCGTTTTCGGCCGCCATTCCCAGTCGGCCCGCCAGTCCTTGATCTCCGCGTACTCGTTTGCAGCCAGATAAATCGACACTTCTTTCACCACCTTTTTTGCTTCCCAGATTTTGCCTTGTCATGCCAGGCAAAACACTTTTTCCTCCTTTATGGCAGACTCAACGAAATTTGATTCTTTCGTTCAACATCGCTCAGCGAGACCATCTCCGCCTGACACATAAAAGGTTGGTTCCAGGCATACGCAGAGAGAAAAGACGTCTCAATTAACTTTGCATTTCATTCAATTTTTATGGTAAATATAACTATACCATAAGCTATATCACTTATTGGGTTATTTACTCATTTTATGAAAGTATATGTCAGTGTATTAAATATGTCAAACCAATTATATTGTTTATTATATGTAAATATTTGACTTCCACGGAGACAAGCTGTTATGGAAACCGGAGAAAAAATCAAAAGCATCCGGGTGGCCTTGGGGCTCACTCAGGTTGACTTTGCGCGCCCCCTGGGCGTGGGTGGGAATTATATATCTGAACTGGAGAAGGGAAAAGGCCTAGGTTCAAGTACCCTGTTAACGCTTCTAAGAATGTATTATCACATTAACGAGACGTGGTGGGATAGCGATGGGCGGGAAGGCGCAATGTTTCTTTGGGATCCGAAAGCCGGAAAATCTCAGCCTGTGAGTTTACGCGAGGTAGCTCGCGAATACGGCATTAATCCGGAATTGGCGGATTTGTTATTATCAAGTATCGGCAAGTTACCTGCCGGCAAACAATGCACGGCAATCAAGGACATTATCAACGGGGTTATTGACCTGCTTGATGCCGAAGAACAAGGAAGGAAATCCGAGGATTAGATTGTGAGGTTACCTGTCGGGCTTTCGGATTGTTCCAAGAGATGCCGGCATCACGACACCCCGTCCCTGCCCTGCACTACTGTTGCCAATTTGCCATTGACAGGCCCCGTGATAGAATATATCTTGTTTTCGATGTTGGCGGACACCGGCTTTTTCATGCGTCAGCACACCGTTTTGTCCTGCAGTCATGCATTCCCACATGCGCTCGTAGCTCAGCTGGATAGAGCAATGGCCTTCGAAGCCATTGGCCGGGGGTTCGAATCCCTCCGAGCGCGCCATCCATTTAGCAAAATCCTCAGCACCCAAGCACGAATGAGATAACAGCACATTCCGAAGTGACGTCTGTTTTTGTATTTTGGAAGGGAAACGGCGTTTCTGAAATGTCGCAGACCGGCGATTCGGCAGGTTTACCCAATTAAAAAAAGGTTGGAAAAATCCAACCTTTTTTAACGTCTCCACTGTGCCGTGGGTTAATGGACCTCACAGCGAGTTCCATAAAGGTGGCAACCTTTGTACCGCTTAAGGCAAATCCCACGAAATGGGGCAGCACACCGCAGCCTGAAAGGCGCCTTTTCTGTTTCTGTTCCGCTTGGGTTTGGTAACCTCACGAACATGGCAGAGAGCAACTGTGATAATATCCCAGCATTCCCAAAAAATCAAGAAAGTTTCTGAAGAGTGACAGATTTGTAAAATCGCGCATTTGCTCAATTACCAAGGAATTCCGTCAATCTATTTATTTCATCCATCAATTTTGCGAAACCCTGAAGAGTTAGCGACTGTGCTCCATCGGACAGCGCCTTTTCGGGCTCGGGGTGGACCTCAAGCAAGATTCCGTGAGCGCCCGCAACCAGGGCCGCTTTTGCCATGGCCGGAACCAGGCTCCTTCGGCCTGTTGCATGGGATGGATCGACGGTTATGGGCAGATGCGACATTTCCTTGATGAGAGGCACCACGGAAAGATCGAGAGTATTGCGGGTAGCCGTCTCGAATGTCCTGATTCCGCGTTCGCACAGTATGACGGAGCCGTTTCCGCCCGCAAGAATGTATTCGGCGGCTGCCAGGAACTCTTCTATGGTGGCGCTCAGCCCCCTTTTCAACAGCACGGGCTTCCTGATCGTCCCCAACTCCCTGAGCAGATCGAAATTCTGCATGTTCCGTGCGCCAACCTGTAGAACGTCGGCATATTCGGCCACCAGTCCGACGTTGTCAGGACTCATCACTTCGGTCACAACGGGCAGGCCGGTCTCTTTGGAAGCCGCTGCAAGGAGTTTCAGCCCCTCTTCCCTCAACCCCTGAAAGGTGTGCGGACCCGTTCTCGGCTTGAATGCGCCGCCGCGCAGCATGTCTGCCCCGGCGGATTTGACGGCACGGGCGGTCTTGAGGATCTGCTCCTCGTTTTCGACGGCACAGGGACCGGCGATGATGACCGGACGCCTCCCCTCCCCTATTTCAACCCCGGAAACCCTGACGACGGTTCCCTTGGGGTGAAAATCCCTGGATACGAGCTTGTATGGTTTGGAGACATGGATTACCTCCTGTACACCCGGCAGATCCCGAATGCTCGAATCATCCACATAACCCTTGTTGCCGAGCACGCCGATGGCGGTCCTCTCGCTGCCGGGTATCGGAGCCGCCGTGTACCCCAGTTTTCCAACGGCCTTTATAACCGCTTCAATCTGCTTCTTCCCAGCGTTGTGGTGCATTACAATGAGCACTAGGTCACCCCTGAATGAACAAGTTATGAGGCTGCCGGATTTTCCTGACGAGAATAACAGAGGCAAGACAACCAGGTCAACAATCGAATCAATAATGTCAAATAGTTTGCTATTTTAATGCAATTCAGTACAATAATCTCTTCGTAAGGACAGGTGATCGAATTTCCATTCCCGGTTCGATTTTCATAGATCTCGAAATCATTTAAATAAGGGAGGAACCGTGCGACTCAAGAAAGAGCAGATTGAAAGACTTAGTGACATAATCTTTTCCGACCTGGAGACTGCACAACTTATTTCCCTGAAAACGGATAAAAAGCAAATTCTGGAGACAATCAGGGGAGTTATCATAAACAACATGAAGTCCGAAGAAGATCTGGAAAAAGAAGCTGAGCGAATTCTCGACCAGACCCTTCGGGCAACAGGCGGCGGGACCGAGATTGACCGGCACAAGATGCTGCGAATGATCAAGGAAAAACTGGCCAAGGAACGGAATATCGTGCTGTAGGCTCACCACAAGGAGTTACCAATGATTATATCGGAAGACCGCATTTCCCATCTGTCCCATAAAATATTCGAAAAACTCTGGCGGGATGATCTGGTAGATTTTGCCGACGAAGCAAAGGCGCTCTCAACAATAAAGTTATCCATACACCAGTATTTTTCCGTGGCCGATGCAATTGACGAAATCGTGCGTAAGAAGCTTTCTTCCTATTCTCAGTCAAAGGTTCCCGGAAGCCGGGAGTGGGAAATCCTCTACCATAAATTTTATAAAGAAGAATTGGCGAAGAAAAAATGGTGACAAGGGTCGCCCCTTGAACCTGTTTTCGCTTTAATAAATCCTTCGAAACAAATCTTTTCTCAAATCCCCAGCAAGGTTTCCCGGGATACCGGCTGCCTCTTTTCCGCAAGGTCAAAAAAAATTTAAAATATGCACTTGATTTTTATCGGTATGCTGGTTATATTTACTCGGTGATTAGCACTCGGCAGCAATGAGTGCTAATATTTTTTCAACATTCAATCTATTGATCTCAAGCAAGAAAGGAGAATGAAAAAATGAAACTTAGACCGTTGCAGGACCGTATCATCGTGAAAAGACTTGAAGAGGAGAACGTAACCGCAGGCGGAATTCTGATCCCCGATACCGCCAAGGAAAAACCCCAGCGCGGTGAAATCATGGCCGTAGGCAAAGGAAAAGTCACCGAAGACGGGAAGGTCCTTCCCATAGACGTCAAGGTAGGCGACAAGGTGCTTTTCGGCAAATATGCGGGTACGGAAGTCAAGATCGATGGACAAGATTACCTTATCATGCGTGAAGACGACATCCTCGGCGTGATTGAATAGGCAAGACCTGCTTTCTCTCCGACTCGCGTGAAAACAACAAGAAAAAATTTAAGGAGGATATAAGAAAATGGCTGGAAAAATCATAAAATTCGACCAGGACGGCAGAAACGCCATTCTGAACGGTGTAAACGCACTTTCCAATGCGGTCAAGGTAACCCTCGGACCCAAAGGGCGCAACGTAGTTCTCGATAAATCTTTCGGCTCCCCCCTCATCACCAAGGACGGTGTTACCGTCGCCAAGGAAATCGAGCTTGAAGACAAATTCGAAAACATGGGCGCGCAGCTGGTAAAAGAAGTTGCTTCCAAGACCTCCGACGTTGTCGGTGACGGGACAACCACGGCAACCGTTCTTGCCCAGGCTATCTTCAGCCAGGGAAGCAAGCTTGTTGCCGCCGGAAACAACCCGATGGACATCAAGCGCGGCATCGACAAGGCGGTTGAGACGGTTGTGGAGGAGCTTAGAAAGATTTCCAAGCCCATCAAGGACCACAAGGAAATCGCCCAGGTCGGCACCATCTCCGCCAACAACGACAAGACTATCGGCGACATCATTGCCCAGGCGATGGAAAAGGTCGGCAAGGAAGGCGTCATCACCGTCGAGGAAGCCAAATCGATGGAAACTACCCTTGAAACAGTCGAGGGAATGCAGTTTGACCGCGGCTACTTGTCACCCTATTTCGTAACCGATCCGGAGCGCATGGAAGCTTCCCTGGAAAATGCCGGGATCCTCATTTACGACAAGAAGATCTCCAACATGAAGGACCTCCTGCCGATCCTCGAGCAGACCGCCAAATCCGGCAAACCGCTTCTGATTATCGCTGAAGATATCGAAGGCGAAGCGCTGGCAACCCTGGTTGTGAACAAGCTGCGCGGCGTTCTGAACATCTGCGCCGTTAAGGCCCCCGGCTTCGGCGACAGACGCAAGGCCATGCTCGAAGACATTGCCATCCTCACCGGCGGCAAGGTCATCTCCGAAGAACTCGGCTTCAAACTCGAAAACGCTACCATGGACATGCTCGGTAACGCCAAGAGAATCACCATCGACAAGGACAACACCACCATCATCGACGGCGCCGGCTCCGAAGCCGAGATCCAGGGCCGCGTAAAGCAGATTCGCGCCCAGATCGAAGAAACGAGCAGCGACTACGACCGTGAAAAGCTCCAGGAAAGACTTGCCAAGCTGGTCGGCGGTGTGGCGGTAATCAAGGTGGGCGCCGCAACCGAAACCGAAATGAAGGAAAAGAAAGCCCGCGTGGAAGACGCCCTGCACGCAACCCGTGCCGCGGTTGAAGAAGGCATCGTCCCCGGCGGCGGTGTGGCCTACATTCGCACGCTGAAGGCTCTGGAAGGCATGAAGCTGTCCCACGACGAGCAGTTCGGCGTCAATGTCATCAAGCGCGCCCTCGAAGAGCCGATCCGTCAGATTGCAAGCAACGCCGGCATCGACGGCTCCATCGTCGTTGACAAAGTCAAGAACGGCGAAGGCGCATTCGGTTACGACGCATCCGACGACAAATACTGCGACATGGTGCAGGCCGGGATCATCGATCCGACCAAGGTCTCTCGCTATGCGCTG
>DATEVI010000244.1:0-2380 GCA_035281865.1 Geobacteraceae bacterium
TAGCAAGCCTGCTGGCGGGACGCGGACCCCGCCTTCTTTGAATTATATTGTAGGCGGGGAAACCATGCGCGAGATCGAAAGGTGAAAGAAGGAGATCCTCATAAGTACCGTAGGGCAGGGCCGTTTTTGTATGTCCCGGACCTCCGGCGTAAAACACAGCCTCTGTATGTCCAGGACCTCCTTCCGGAAATACCGTCACGTAGGGATTTGACAGGTACCAATGAGCAGAATACGTGTGACGGTATTAAAGGTTTTTGTAGATCGTTTCTGATGAAGATCACGATCTCGCGCCAAGCTGGTGTAAAGCTCCTCAAGAAGCGGTGACGGAGAGAGTGTGTGTGCCTTCAACGGACCTGCTTGTTTGGTTCATTGAACGCTGATTCACATTGCAAGCCACTGGTGCTTGTTTGTGATTTGGCAATTGACCTTTGGCGTTTATTTGTGATTGGCATTTGTCCCTTGGCATTTTCAGAGTTAGCGGTCTCGCGCCCGGCAACGAGGAAGCTCCTCATACCGTGCTCAATGAAAGTGATGGGGAAAATTCGGCCGGTCTCCAAATGTATAACCCTACGTTCACAGCCTCATTTTCGATCCTTCAGCCTCACGACAAGCTTTAAGCCGGACCACACCTCATCGATCGCGCACACCTTCACGTCCACCAAGCCGTTCTCGAGTGCAATGTCTCGTATGACATTTTCGCCGAGGCCCGTTTTCACGTGTGCGCTCTTCTTCGGCCATGAAATCCATATCGCGCCGTTCGTTTCCATTTCTCCTTTCAATTGCTTGATGTCTTTGCTCAATTGGGAGACGCTTACGGCGAAATAGTGGATCACGTCTTTCCGAGTTTTTGTGTCCTTGAGGATCTTGATGCCAAGCTTTTTGGCCAGAGGGGTTCCGGAATATCGCGTTGTGGTCATTGCTCTCACTTCGCCTGTTATTCGAGCACGACCAACTTCACCCGTCGCTCAAAGTAATTAGCGATCATGCCTTCTTTTGCTTTACCCTTCACCGATTCACCCATGGTAAACATTACCTGAAGTGTCAGTTCGGCATTGCGAGCGGCATCCAGAGGGCGGATAGTCATTGGTAATACCGTCAGCGTGGCATCTTCATTTCCCTCGAGCGGGTCGCCGACAATCCGACAAGCCAGTTGGAGGTTGACCTCCCACCCCGGCGCAAACTTGGAGAGTGACGAAGTTCCGATCGTCGTGGAATCAACGTACATCCAGGCGATACGATAGGGCGCCGGCTGTTGAGCGTGTTTCTTCCTCCCGATCACCGTCCTCACGGTCATCGGCTCATTGCGCTTGACCTGCAGCAGAAAACTCCCATCGGACTGGCGGAAGGATTGCTTCGAGTCGACGGCGACAATGTCGATGATCGTCCGATCCTCGTCGCTCCAAGGCCCATTATTGACATGGCACACCAAACAGTTTTTTGCTTTCGATAGGATACCTACGCCAGGGGGGTATGCAAAGGCCTGTTCTCCCTGGAACAGAACTGCCGGCACCGTGAGAAGTGCCAGAAGGACGATGGTTGATGCGAAAAGTACGGTTTTCATACCACGGGTCTCCTGATGATTGTCGGGTCGGTCATTTCTTTCCTCGCGATGGCTAGCGACGCTTTTCAACTCTTACCTGCATCGCATAAGGCGGACAAACCGGGGAAAGTAGCTCAGGCTGTCCGTCAAATGCGCTCCAAAATCGAAATTGTTCGTTGCGTACGTCAGAATCAAGTCGCCGCCGGTCAATTGCGGGTGAGCTTTGGCCGAGTAGATCATGATGTTCGGCTTGTTGTATTCGGAAGGCCGATAGACGAGCTTGGGGGACGACCATGGGCCGGTGTGCAGTGGAGCCGCGCGTATCATGATATCGGCCGGACCAAATCCTGCCGTCTGGATGCCGATAAACCGGTCAGAGGCCTGATCGAAATGAATCGACAACTCCGACTGACCATTTTCAAAGAGTGGAAAGCGTGCGGCGCTCGATGAATCCGATATCCAACCGAGCCGTTCGCCTCCCCACCACTCGGGAGACATGAGCTGACCCAAACGGACTTTCTCAGCCGGCCATCGTGAGGCGTAGATCGGATGCGACTTGACGGGATCTTCGGACCCGAATGCATAGACGTAGTCTCCAAACTGCCGGACCGCTGCAAACCCCGTCAGGACGCCCAGCGGGTTCGTCGGCGTTTGCAGTCGCCGCTTGCGCCAGTGCGATGGTTCTGCATCCGGATTTTCCACCATCCAGGCCACCCATCCAACAGATTCGAATCCGAGCCCGGTGTTGACACTGATAACTCTGTTCAGGAACAACACCAGACAGTCCCCGACCCGGATGCCGTTCCCGAACCAGTGGCGTTCCTTGCCTTCATCGGGAAT
>DATEVI010000245.1:0-17018 GCA_035281865.1 Geobacteraceae bacterium
AACCAGGTAAAGGGTTTCGCAAAAAGGACAAAGAGGGGATAACCTGGAGAATGCGGTGAACCGAGAGACTGTATTGCCGTTATGAATTCTCCGCTGTCAAAGAATGTAACGGAAGGAGCAAGGGTCAGCAGATAGAAAAAGAAGGGGATGACGACGGACAGGACGGCAAAAAAGTCGATCTTGCCCATGGGCGTGAATCTATTCAACAAAGTCCCCTCGCTCCAATGATTGTGTTTCGACATCCCTCAGGGAGATCTTGTCTCTGATTACATACCAGAGCCCGAGCAAAGTGACAGGGAAAAAATTCATAGCATGGACGATCAGGGCAACGCTCAACGCCTTCTCTTTCGGAAGATTGAATGCCATGAGACCGTACATGCACGCCGCATGATAAGTTCCCACATACCCGGGTGAAGCCGGCACCATCACCGCAAAAACTATAAGTATAAGGATAAACATTGCAGCCGTTACAGGCAGGACAATGTTGAAGGCCAGGAGTATGAGATTGACTGTCCAGACCGCCAGTGCCCATATGAGCAGAGAAGATACGAAAAGTCCCATGATTTCTCCAGGTCGCGCGGAAAATCGTATCCCCTGCACGAAGGAACCGGCAAGAACAACCGCTTTGTTCCTGAACCGTTCCGGGAAGGGTTTCAGCGCCCATTCCAGGAACAATATCGCCTTAGTCGACCAGACCTTCAATACCGCAAGTACAAGAATAACGAGAAGATAGAATCCGACAGCTGCATAGCCGCCGTATTCGAGGCCCTTCCGGGCGCCGGTCATTCCCTCCGGAAGTCTGAGCATCAGGAGGGTAAGCACCAGCAGGATGAGCACCGTGAAACCGTCCAGAAGCCTGTCCAGTACGAGTGTTGCAAACACGGAGCTCTTGTCCATCCCCTCCTTTTCACCGAGGACATAAGCCCTGACCAGTTCTCCGAGACGGGCGGGGAGCAGGTTGTTTGCCATGTAACCGATAATTGTCGACGGGAACAGGTTTTTCATGGAAGTGCTTTTGATGGGAGCAAGCAGATACTTCCAGCGGACGGCCCGCAGATAGTAGCCGATCATGGTGAATGCTAGGGCAGGAAGAAGGTATCGATAGTCAATATTGGAAATTGCGGCCAAAAGCTGGTCCGGCCGCACCTCGCGGAACAGGATATATAGGAAAAACAAGCTAATTCCTATGCCGATCCACAATTTTTTGTCAAATACCGACCTCTTTTTCAAAAATCACCCGTCCTCTTAATCAATCCAGGTTGTTAGGCTGAAGGTTATAAGGAATATCCTCGAACCTCGAACATTCAGCTTTCAGCCTGCCTTTCGCAGCATTCCGACAGCGAAACACCACGAAGAATTTCACGGCATGCCGCAACGTCCTTCTCTATGGCCTGACAGAGCTCATTGACGTCGGAAAAGGTCCTTTCGTCCCTGATTCTCTCTACGAAAAAAATTCTCAGCTCCCGGCCGTAAAGGTCCCCTTCAAAATCGTGAAGATGGACCTCCACTGTTAGCCTTCCGTTGTTGAAGGTGGGATTGAAGCCGATGTTGCAGGCGCCGTCATGGATGCTGTCGGCGCAGCATACCTTAACCGCGTACACTCCCGGTTTGGGAAGCAACTCCTCTTCCGGTAGGACATTAGCCGTCGGAAAGCCGAGTTGTTTGCCGCGGTGCAGCCCATGCACAACCTTTCCGCCTACGGAAAAATACCGTCCCAGAAAAGGAACAACCCCCTGCACATCTCCATTTTCGATAAGAGACCTGACCATGCTGCTGCTGAACGGAGTCCCGCCATTGCCGATCTGTTCGAGCATTTCAACTGAGAACCCGAATTCGGCCCCAAGTCGGCGCAACATCTCCACATTCCCTTCCCGGTTGCTCCCGAAGGCGTAGTCGTATCCGATGATAATCTTTTTAACCCCGACCCGTCGCACAAGGATGTCCTTGACAAAATCCTCCGCCGATATCCCGGCGAAGTCCCGTGAAAAAGGTATGGTGATCAGATAATCGATGCCGGAGGACGCTATCAGGGCCTCCTTCTGCGGATAGGTGGTAATCAGCTTGAAGTTCCTGTCCGGGGCGACGACCTTGAGGGGGTGCGGGAAGAAGGTAATGGCTACCGACACGCCGCCGACCTCCGCGGCTGACTCTTTCACGCGGCGAAATATTTCCCTGTGTCCGAGGTGCACGCCGTCGAAGTTGCCGATCGTGACGACGGGATTGAGCAGTTTTTCATGGATGTCGTCAAGTTTCCTGATAATTTTCATTTCACGCCGGCTCCGCCGCGACAGCCTTTTTCCTTTTCCCGAAGATGAAGGCAACCCAGATACTTATCTCATACATGAGATACAGCGGAACCATGACAACGAACATCGTTATTAGGTCGGCATGGAATGCGGCAACGATTGAGCTCGCAAGAAGGGCATATTTTCGGTTTTTTGCCAGGAGTTTCGACGTTACCAGACCGAAACGCGAAAGCAGGAGGGCTAAGATCGGCAATTCGAAAATCAGTCCGAAGATAAGGATCAGCCGCAAACAGAAGTTGACGTACGCACTCAGATTGAACCAGCTTCTCAACCCTTCCGCCTCGTAGGAGAGGGAAAAATTAATGATAACGGGCCATATGACGATCAGAAAAAAGAGTGCCCCTATACAGAAACTTACGGTAGCCGTCGAGACGAAAGGAACCACAAGCCGCTTTTCCTTGCGCGTCAAACCCGGCGCGACGAAGAGCCATATCTGATAAAAAACTATCGGCAGCGTAAGGATAAAACCGGCGATTATCGATATCTTGCACTGGATGAAAAAGGGTTCCAGGGGGGCGCTGTAATTCAGCTGTCGTTCTTTCACCACCGTCGTCAGTTCTTTTTCGAGATCGTAGCGCTTGTAGATTGAGGGATACCGTCGCTTCGCCTCTTCATAGACCTTTTTCTTCAGATCGGTCAGGTAGGTGTGGCCGGTCAGCGGTTTCTCTATGAATGTCAAAAGTTCGTCGGAAAAATTCCACGCTACCCCCATACCGATCACGACCGCCACAACTATGACAATCAGCCTTTTGCGCAGTTCAACAAGATGCTCGATGAACGGCAAAACTTTTTCATTTCCCATGTGTTATCTGCTTTTCCTTACAGTGTTTATTTAAGGAATAATGCGACCGCCATTAATCCCTGAACTATGGAAGATTAGCATAGCGGCGTCAGTGCACGCAACTGCTTTCAACTTTTCCTGCCGCCCCGGCCGCGCTTCGCGCCTGTTACTGTCTTGTTTCTCGAACTGTTTTTCGCTGTAGATTTTGACTTTTTTCCGGCTGGTTTTCCCTTTTTGGCGATTTTGCCCTTGTCGGGCGCCGCCTCCATGACGACTCTCTTCTTGCCGGCGGGGCGATCATCCGCCAGATTGAAGTCTATCTGCCTCTTCTCCAGACTTACGAGAGCCACCACGACCCGAATCCTGTCACCTATTCGGAATGTCTCTCCGGTGTTTTCACCTACAAGTGAGTGCTGCTTTTCCACATAATGGTAGAAATCACTTCGCAGGGTCGATACATGGACGAGACCTTCCACGAAATATTCGATAAGTTCGACGAAAAAACCGAACGGGGTAACGCCGGAAATGAAGCCTTCGTACTCTTCACCAGTCTTGTCCTTCATGAACTGAAGCTTTTTCAGCTCTACGATTTCACGCTCCGCCTCCATGGCGATACGCTCCCTCTTGCTCGTATGATCGGCAACTTCGGGGAGCACGCCGGAAAGCCTTTCGCTGTCGATTTTTCTGATTTTCCCTTTCACAACCGATTTCAATATCCTGTGTACGACAAGGTCCGGATACCTGCGTATGGGCGATGTGAAGTGCGTATAACAGGGAGAAGCGAGGCCGAAATGACCCTGGTTTTCCATGCAGTACCGTGCCTGTTTCATGCAGCGCAACAGTACTTCGTTAAGCATTTTTTCCTCGGGTTTTCCCGCCGCCTTTTCCAGAAGCCCCTGCAATTCCGCCGGCTCCACCCTGTCCCCGGTCATTTTGAACTCATAGCCGAAATTGTATATGAATTCCATGAAATCACGGAGCTTCGCCGGATCTGGACTTTCATGAATCCTGTGTAGTGACGGCACGTTCTGCTCCTGAAGATATGAGGCAACCGCTTCGTTGGCGGCCAGCATGAACTCCTCGATTATCCGGTGGGCGATATTTCTTTCGGCCTTCAGAATCGCTTCGGTCTGTCCTTGAATGTCCAGTACGATCTGCGGTTCCGGCAGGTCAAAATCGATACTGCCCCTTTTTTTCCGCTTTTCCATCAGCCTCAGCGCCAGTTCCTTCATAAGGCGCAGTTCTCCCATAAACTCCACGTGCTCCCCGGGAACCACCGGGTTGACATCCTCCAGCAAATCTTTGACAAGAGTATAAGTGAGCCGCGCTCTGCTGATGATCACGCTCGGATAAAAGTGCGCTTCAAGCATATCGCCACGGCGGTCGAACATCATTTCGGCGGTGAGCGCAAGTCGCTCAACGTGCGGATTGAGTGAGCAGATACCGTTGGAAAGTTCCTCGGGAAGCATCGGTATGCAGCGGTCGGGAAAATACACGGACGTCCCCCGCTCGTAGGCCTCCAAATCAAGGGAGGACCCCTCTTTCACATAATGCGCAACGTCGGCAATGGAAACCCACAGGCGGATGAGATCGCCCTCCTCTTTCCTGACCGATACGGCGTCGTCGAAATCGCGCGCCGTTTCTCCGTCTATTGTAACGGTGAGATTTCCCCGCAGGTCCGTGCGTCCCCTCATATCCCGCGCCGCCGGGGCTTGCGGGACAGCACGCGCCTGCTCAACGGCCGCGGCCGAAAACAGGTGAGGCAGTTCGTATTTGCTCAGTATTGTCTTGACTTCCACCTCCGGGTCGTCGGGCCAGCCGAGGACCTCGACGATCCGTCCCTCCGGGTTGCGGTGGGCGACGGGATAAGCTGTAATTTCAGCAACCACCACCTGACCGCTCTTCGCTTTCGAGTAAGCGGACGGGGGGATGTAAATGTCGTGATTGATCCGCTGTTCATCCGGAATGACACATCCAAAGTTCTTTGAGGTTTCAAAGCGTCCCACTATTCTTGTATAGCCCCGTTCCAGGGTACGGACTACCCTTCCCTCCCGCTTGCCGTGTTCCCTGCCTTCCTCGACGCGGACAGCGACTTTGTCGCCGTGCATGTTTTCCCGCAAAAACCTGGCGGGAATGAATATATCATCTCCCCCCTCCTCGGGGGACACGAAACCGTAGCCGTCCCTATGGCAGGACAGGCGCCCTGTAACGATGTTTATCTTCCCCGGCAGCGCATAGGCATTTTCCCTGGTCTTGATAACTACGCCGTTGATGACGAGTTCATTGAGGGCATTCTTGAAAGCCGAACGTTCTTCTCTGGTCACTCCGAAGGCGTTGGCAAGTTCCTTGAATGCAAGGGGGCGAGTGGCATTGTTCTGCAGAAATGCCAGAATGTGGTCATTTTGTTTTTTCATGGTATCCCTTTTGTATATATGAGCTCGAAAACAATTGCATTTTACCAATTGATGCGTTTAGTATGGGAGCCGTGTAAAGACAGTTTCAGGTTTCAGTTAATATAGAGTAGCCTGACACCTGACATAATCCCCGACACATTTTTTGTATTTTTAATGGAATTATTCCTATAGGAGTGTAGCATGCTTTTCCGTCTCATTGTTGCTTTTCTTCTCTTTCTGTCAACCGTTGTGCGGGTTTCCGCTACTTCGCTCTACCCGCTGGATGATTCCGCTTTGCAGCAATCCGTCGAGCAAATCCGTCTTAAAAACTCTGCGGAGGCAAGGGAAATCGCCTTGAAGGCCAAGGTAACTCCCGTAAGAAACTTTATCCTCGGAGTCTCCAGCCACCGGTTGGAAAAGTGGGATGAAGCCGCTGACTTGCTGGCGAAGTCCTTGGAGAGATTTTCACTTCTTGCGGATTACTCTCTTTATTACCGGGCGGACTCCCTTTTTCATCTCGGCAGATACGACGAGGCAATCGAGTCCTTGCGGAAACTGCGAAAACACTATCCTGAAAGTCCGCTGTACAGAGCCGGTTCTTTTCTCTACGCTGAAACCCTTTTCCATATAAAGAATTACGCTGAAGCGCTGAACGCATATCAGAAGTACGTGGAATCGTACCCCTCCGGTTCAAAATCACTCGAAGCGGTTTTCCAGGCGGCAATGTGCCGCGAGGCACTTGGAGACAAGGAAAAGGCCGCCCGCGAACTGCGCGGCATATGGTTGAAATATCCCGCATCTTCCGTTGCTTCACGGGCGGAGAGCAATCTGCTGAGACTGAAGACGGAGAAGGTGCCGGTCG
This sequence comes from Geobacteraceae bacterium, assembly GCA_035281865.1. Taxonomy (GTDB): domain Bacteria; phylum Desulfobacterota; class Desulfuromonadia; order Geobacterales; family Geobacteraceae; genus CAIWTU01. Next base: position 6,343 of record DATEVI010000245.1, read on the forward strand.
AGCCATATACAGCCGACGAGATGTTCAGAAGAGGAATAGTCTTTTATGACCTGCAGAAATACAGGAATGCACTTGAAACATTCCGCTCCATTGACGATAAGGAACTGCCGGAGAGCTTCAAATTGCGCCTTGCCCTGAAGACCGGTCAGACCCTCTTCAAATCGAGACAATACAAGGATGCTGAACCAGTCCTGACGAATCTCGCCGCACATGAAGACAGGGAGATCGCATGCCAGGCGTCCTATTGGCTGGCCAGAACACTCGACCGGGCCGGCCGGGATGAGGAGGCCGCCATAAGGTATGCCAGGATAGCCGAAACTTATCCCCAATCGGAACTGGCTGCTGATGCGCTCTTCTATAAGGCTCTGCTCAGCAAGGAGCGAGGAGAATCTGTCGAGGCGATCGCGACCCTTGAAAAGATAGCCTTCACCTACCCCGCATCCACCCTGGCCCCCAAGGCGCTCTGGGAGGCAGCCTGGAACCGCTATCTTGCAAAAGATTTCAAGGGGGCGGCGGATTCCCTGACACAGCTCCTCAACAAGCCTTTATACAGGGAAAAGGCTCTTTACTGGCTGGCAAAGGCAAGCGAGGCTTCAGGAGAAAAGGATGCGGCAAACAACACCGTTGCCATACTCATTGAAGAATACCCTTACGGTTTCTATGCCCTGCAGCTTCAAAACGGTAAAGAGGCAAATATCTGCCGGCTTCCGGCAGCCGACGATAAATCGGTATGCCCGCTTCCGGTCCCTGCCGGCTACGACAGGGCAAAGGCCCTCATTACCTTCGGACTGATCGATGAGGCCCGAACAGAACTGAACCGGTACCGGAAAAGGAATTCCGGCGGAAGCCGGCTGCTCGACATTGCCCGACTTTACTGGGAAATCCCCGACTACCGCTCCGCCATGGCTCTGTTCACGAAGGTTGATGAAACGGACGAACATGCATGGAATTTCAGCTATCCGAAAGCTTTCAGCGAGCATGTATCACATTACGCGGAAAACTATGGGGTGCCTGAAAGTCTGGCATACTCCATCATTCGGGCGGAGAGCAACTTCCATCCTTCGGCCCTTTCCCCGGCAGGAGCCGTCGGACTGATGCAGGTCATGCCCGCCACGGCAAAATTCATGCACAAGGGAAAATCGGGGAAGATCGAGGCATCGCAGCTGAAGCAGCCGGAACTGAACATCAGTCTGGGAATGAAACATATGCAGGGTCTCATCAGACAATACGACGGCAACCTGATTTTAGCGGTGGCCGCGTATAATTCCGGCGCAACCCCGGTCAATCGCTGGCGCAGGAGTTTTCCCGGCCTGCGGAACGATGAATTCATCGAAAACATCCCCTACCACGAAACACGCGAATACGTTAAAAAAGTATTTGCGAGCATGGCCATTTACAAATCCCTTTATAGTCTCGATGCGGAAAAACCGACTACACCGGAACCGTCACAGTCCTCCACCAATCCCGATCTCGCCCTTTCTTCACGCAGCATGAAGCAGGCAGCCGGGAAAAACTGACCATAAAGTTCCCCTTTCACTCACCTACAGTGAATTTTTTTGTTGCCATTCAAACAAACGTTTGATATGTACGTTTTAAACGTTTGTTTGATTCCACAGGTGACAAATGGATGATTATGAAGATCGACAGCGCTGAAACCCATCGCAGGCTACTGGAAACGGCTGCCATAGTCTTTGCCGAACACGGATTCGCCGCCACCACCATCCGCATGATCTGCGGGCGCGCAAAAGTCAATGTTGCCGCCGTAAACTATCATTTCGGCAACAAGGAAGCCCTTTATCGCGAAGTGTTGCGTCATGTGCGCCGGTGTGCCTACGAAAAATATCCGCCAACATACGGTCTGACTGCCGACTCCACCCCCGAAGAGAGATTGCACGCCTTTGTCCGCTCCTTTCTCCTGCGCACTTTGGGAGATGAGCAAAACCGGGTTTTCGGAACACTGACGATGCGGGAGATGGTTGAACCGACCGGGGCCCTCGACATGATAATCGAGGAAGGAATCCGCAACCTCTTCGGAGAGTTGCTGGGGATAGTAGGTACTCTCCTGGGAGCGGACGTCGACGCCGAAACTGTGGAATCCTGTAGCCGGAGCATCATAGGTCAGTGCGTCTTCTATCTTTTCGGCAGGCCGATCATTACCCGGATGTCGCCTGAGCAGAAATTCACAAAAGACGATATAGAAAAGATATCGAGCGAAATCGTCGACTTTTCCCTCAATGCATTAAACGGCATAATGTCCCGCGCAACAAGGCACGGAACCAGGCCTTCCTCGTAAACCCACGCAGGAAATTCCGCACCACGGGTGCGGTCCATCACGACAACGGCAGTAAAAAGGTGAAAATACACCGACATTTCAGTCCCTCTCCGGAGGGGTGTGGGGAGTTCATAATGCCAAGAATACCGTTACTCACGTTGCTGACACTCTTTCTCCTTTTCTCCCAAGCGCTTGCGGAAACGTTAACTCTGCAACAGTGCCTTGGCAGAGCATCCACAGCCAACCGCGAACTGAAAGTGGCCGCACACGATGTGAAAATTGCCGCGCAGAACATTCCCATCGGCAAAAGCGGATATCTGCCCAGAGTAGACCTGCAGGGAGGTTATACCGCCCAGCAGGACCCGCAATCGGTGATCATCCAGGGATTTGCGGTTCCCACCCAGGACGCCAACTACGGCTTTTTCTCGGCAGCTCTGCATCAGACAATCTATGATTTCGGCCGCACTTCGTCGCGCTATGGGCGCGCGAAAGCTCTCACGGAAGCAACTTCCTACAATTATACCGCCCTGGAAAAAGACATTTTTCTGCAGGTGGTGGAAGCCTACTACGGCGTGCTGGAGAGCGGAAAACTGCTGCGGTCGGCAGAGGAGGAAGTTGTGCAGATGACCGACCATGTAAATGTCGCCCAAAATCTCTTCAGCCAGGGAGTGGTTACCCGCAACGACCTCCTGCAGGCTGAGGTACAGTTGGCCAACAGCAGTCAGCGCAGACTCGCTGCCGCCAACAGGGTCGAAAACAGTTGGATTCTCCTGGATTACCTGATCGGTCTCGGACCTTCGTACCGTGCGGAACTGCAGGACAGTCAGGACATGGAACCTATCCCACCACCCATGAACATTGAAACGGTGATGTCTAACCGTCCTGAAAGAAAAGCGCTGAAAAAAGGTATCCAGGCCGGAGAACTTTCCGTCAAAGAGAGCAGGAGCGCCTATTTCCCCGAAATATTCGCCAGGCTCGGGGTCGATTACGTGGAGAACAACAGGGTGGAGGAACAGGCCATCCTGTACGCTACCGTCGGACTCCAGGTCAATCTCTTCGACGGTTTTGCCACGACCGCGCGCCATCGCCAGACGGTCGATGCCCTCTCCCGGGATGAAGAAAGTCTCAGGGACCTTGAGGCCAGGATACGTGTCGAATACGAGACGGCTCGCAACGATGCGCGCGTGGCGGCCGAGCGGATAACCGCCGTCAGAAAATCCATCCAGCAGGGCGAAGAAAATCTCCGCATCAATAAGGACCGCTACCAGGAACAGGCGGGAACGGCCACGGATGTCATCGATGCGCAGACTTTGCTGACGCAGACCAGAACGGAATACTTCAGGGCATTTTTCGACTACCATGTGGCCGTGGCCAGGGTAAAAAAGGCAATGGGTGAACTTTGAGAACAGATAACGTCTGTAAAGATTTTTTCAGGGGGAAGGTATATGTCCGAACATGAAAAAAAGGAAACCGTGGAGTCAAAGGAACCGGGCAACAAGCGCCTCAACGGAAAGAAGAAACGTGCGGCGGCAATACTGGGCGTTTTGCTTCTGGCAGGAGCCATAGTCGGATGTGCTCTCTGGGTTCAAGCGAAAACCCATATTACAACCGACAACGCTTTTGTGGATTCCCATGTCTTTTCCATATCATCCCGCGTTCCGGGTCACGTAACGCGCGTTCTCGTCGCCGACAACCAGTACGTAAGGAAAGGCGACGTTCTTGTTGAACTGGATCCCGCCGATTACGGCACGCGGGTGGTAAATGCAGCTGCGATGCTCGATATCGCGAAGAACGAGACTTCGAGCGAATACGCCCAGATCGATGCCGCCAAGGCGGCCTTCAATTCGGACAAGGCAAAGCTGGAGCAGGCCGAGCTTGATCTGGAAAGGGGAAAGGCCCTGTACCGGAAAGAGGTAATACCCAAGGAACAACTGGACAGGCTGGAAACCGCGCGAAAGATTGCCGCCGCCCGGCTTAGTGAAACCGAGGGGTCGGTCCGGAGAGCCATGGCCCTTCTCGGTCTCACGGGTCCGGGAGCGAAAGAAGCGCGTATTGCCCAGAAGCAGGCTGAATTCGAACAGGCCAGGCTCAATCTTTCCTATACGAGGATCCTTGCCCCGGCGAACGGCTATATCACCCGCAAATCGGTGGAATCGGGAAACAACGTCCAGCCGGGCCAGGCCCTGTTGGCACTCGTCTCCCTGGAAGACGCATGGCTGACGGCAAATTACAAGGAAAGCCAATTGACGAATGTCAGGACCGGGCTGAAGGTGGAATTCTCCGTTGACAGCTATCCCGGTCGTTCATTCAAGGGGACGGTCGACAGCATCATGGCCGGAACGGGAGCGGCATTTTCCCTCCTGCCGCCGGAAAACGCCACCGGCAACTATGTGAAGGTTGTGCAGAGAATCCCGGTAAAAATCCTCATCGACAAGTCCAGCGACCCGCAGCATCTGTTGAGGGTCGGGATGAGTGTCGAGCCCATCATACTTACGGGGAAGGGGTTTTTCGAGACATTGAAAAGACTGAGCCCCTTCTAATCACTTTTGCCACGGACGCACACAGACACAAGCTGACAATTGATTTACCGTCTTTACAGTTTTTGTCCTGATTTTGTCCGTGTGTGTCTGTGGCAAAAATGGTTGTCACAGCTTTGTCAAGTCGGGAAGAATCAGCGTAATCCCCTGAATATAAATGTTAAAGAAATAATGACCGACAATCCAAAACCCATAAACAAATGGCTCATAACCCTCGCCGTGATGATCCCGACCTTCATGGAAATCGTCGACACATCGGTGGCCAATGTCGCCCTGCCCCACATGCAGGGGACCCTGAATGCCGGTACGGACGAGGTGACATGGGTGCTCACGTCCTACCTGGTGAGCAACGCCATCGTGCTTCCCATGACCGGCTGGCTTTCGCGAAAGTTCGGCAGGAAGCGTTTTCTCATAACCTGCATCACCCTTTTTACCCTCTCGTCACTCCTTTGCGGCGCGGCGCCGAATCTGGCCGCGCTGGTCCTCTTCAGAATCATGCAGGGTGCAGCGGGCGGCGCTCTGATCCCGGTCAGTCAGGCAATTCTCATGGAGACATTCCCGCCCAGGGAACAGGGGATGGCCATGGCCATATTCGGGGTCGGCGCCATGTTCGGCCCGATAATAGGCCCTACACTGGGTGGATGGATCACCGACAACATGAGCTGGCGCTGGATATTCTATATAAACATCCCCGCCGGAGTTTTGGCCGTCGTCATGGCGAAATACTTCATTTTCGACCCCCCTTACATGAAAAAGAGCAAGATGAAGATCGACTACTGGGGGCTTTCCCTTCTCACCATCGGACTCGGTTCCCTGCAGGTCGTACTTGACAAGGGGCAGCGGGAAGACTGGTTCAATTCATCATTCATCATAGCCTTTTCCGTCGTATCAATTGTGGCACTTGTCGCCTTGATATTCGTCGAGTTGACGAGGAAAGACCCCATCGTAAACCTTCGTCTGTTCAAGGATGTCTCATTTGCCTCGGGAAACCTGGTCATGTTCATGGTAGGATACGGTCTTTACGGGTCTATCGTCATGATCCCGCTTTTTCTGCAGACCCTGATGGGCTACGACGCGACCATGGCCGGTATGGTACTGGCCCCGGGAGGGGTAGCGACACTGGTTGCAATGCCTTTTGTAGGGGCTTACATCCAGAGACATGACGGGAGGTGGGTGGTACTGGCCGGTCTTCTGGCAAGCGCTTATTCCATGTATCTCATGCGTGGTTTCACCCTTGATGCCTCGTACTGGGATTTCGTATGGCCGCGGGTAATACTGGGTGTCGGTCTGGCGATGATATTCGTTCCCCTGACGACGGTCACCCTGTCCACGATCCCTAAAGAGGAAATGGGCAACGCCACAGGTATTTTCAACCTGCTCCGCAACATCGGCGGAAGCGTCGGCATCGCCCTGTGCGCAACCCTCCTTGCCAGACTCTCCCAATCGTACCAGACCACGCTGGCAGCCCATGTGAACCCCTATGATCCGGTAACTCAGGAGAGACTGAACGGGCTGCGGGAGGCGGCAACCGTCCGTGGAGCGGATGCGGTAACGTCCGGGGAGACAGCACTGGCGATCATATATCAAATGGTCCAACGAGAGGCGGGTATGCTATCCTACAATTACATATTCTGGACCATAGGACTGGTTTTCCTGGTCATTACGCCGTTTCTTTTTCTACTGAAGAAACCGAAGAAACACGGGCCGATCGAGATGCACTGACGACGACGTTAATAATTGTTTTGACGATTAAATGTGTTAAACAAACGATGTAGGGGCGAGGCATGCCTCGCCCTTCTATAAACGATGCTGCCGGAATTGGGCGACGCATGCGTCGCCCCTACGATTGATATGAATAATCACCACGGAAATAACAAAAAGGAGGAAAACATGTTGAAGAAAATCATAATCGCAATGGCAGTCATGTTGGTTACGGGCGGAGTAGCAATCGGCGCCGGTGGCGGGACAAAAAACCCGGTGGTGCTTATGGAAACATCCCTTGGAGCAGTCAAGATCGAACTGTTCCCGAAACAGGCGCCGGTCACCGTAAAAAACTTTCTCGCTTACGTGAAAGATGGTTTTTACAGCGGCACCACATTTCACAGGGTCATTCCCGGGTTCATGATCCAGGGCGGCGGATTTACTGCCGACTTGCGATTGAAGCCCACCAAAGCGCCGATCAGGAATGAAGCCGACAACGGCCTCAAGAACGACCGGGGAACCATCGCAATGGCCCGCACGGCAAACCCCGATAGTGCCTCCTCGCAGTTCTTCATTAACGTGGTGAACAACGACGGACTCAACCGGCCGATGCCCGACGGTCACGGTTATGCCGTGTTCGGCAAAGTAATTGCGGGCATGGATGTGGTGGACAAGATAGCCGCGGTCAAAACCGGGATGAAGATGGGCTTCCAGGATGTGCCGCAAACGCAGGTGGTAATAAAGTCGATATCCGTGGTCAAATAGTTTCCATCGGATATTTTTCTGGGTTTCCGGATGGAAACCATGAAAGCTATTGGACCGGACTTTTCCATGGATTGATGGCTAAAATGTGATATAGTTCCGGCTGTGGGAGGGGTGCGGAGATGATAAAATTAGAAAAAGTTCCGGACGACGTACGCCAGCGGTTTCCCCGGCTTGTGCAGGCGCTCGAAGAGGATCGACGTATCATCTTTGCCTACCTCTTCGGTAGCTTTGCCGGTGATAAGCCAACCCCCCTTTCAGACATCGATATTGCTGTCTACCTGGTTAACATGGAGCGTCTTTCCGAGGACAAGCTCGATCTTTTCGATAAACTCTCCGACCTTCTGGGCACATCTGAAATCGACCTGGTTATCCTGAATACGGCACCGTTAAGCCTTGCCGGCAGAATTTTACGGAAGAGACTTGTTCTTGTGGATAAGGAGCCGTTTCGCAGGCATCAGTACGAGTCATTGACCTTGAGGGAATTCTTCGATTTCAGCAAAAAAGAAGATGCGCTGTTTGGATCGAGGTACGGCAATGCCGGATAAAAGCCTGATCATGAGGAAAATTGCGGAACTCGAGCTCTATATGGAGCAAATCGGGGAATTTTCGGGGATCGGCCTGGAGGAATATCGGCGGGAATGGAGGACCCAGAGGATTGTAGAGAGGACCCTTCAGATAATGATAGAAACCTGCGCCGATATCGCCAACCACATCATCGCCGACAGCAAAATGCGCCTGCCTACCAGCTATGCAGACACCTTCCGCGTACTTGCGGAAAACGATATGATTTCAGCTGAACTTCTTTCCGTAATGGAGAAAATGGCAAAGTTTCGCAATATCGTTGTTCATCAGTACGATCGTGTGGATGCTGAAATTGTGATGCTAATCCTCAAGAAGCACCTAGCGGATTTCGAAAATTTCAAGAATACGATCCTCACGCTCCTCAAACAAAAAACCCCTTGAACTGACCCTGCCTGTCATCGCACCCGCTGATCAAAAAGCAAAAAACCGGGGGCAGCCGTAACGCAAGAAAAAGACCGGCGCCCCTTCCCTTACCTTTTCTTGCCAAACGCTATCCGATTCACATCCTCGAATTCCCGTACGAAATGCGCACTGAGCCCTTTTTTCAGATATGCGGGGAGTTCCTCGAAATCCTTTCTGTTGGCCTCCGGGAAGATGATGGTCTTCAGCCCCGAACGACGTGCGGCAATGGTCTTTTCCTTCACTCCACCAATAGGCAGCACCCTCCCGGTAAGGGTGAGCTCGCCGGTCATGGCCAGTTTCTTTATCACCGGTTTCCCGGTAATCATCGATACGAGGGCGGTTGCCATGGTTATCCCGGCCGAAGGGCCGTCCTTGGGGGTAGCGCCGGCCGGAACGTGCAGATGGACGAAGTGTTTGTCGAAAAAGTCGGTGTCAGCCCCGTACTTGTTTAGATGGGCCATGACATAGGAGTAGGCGATATTGGAACTCTCCACCATCACATTGCCCAGTTGCCCGGTCTGTCTGAATCCCTTTGAACTGGTCGGCATGGCCGTGGCCTCAATCTGCAGCGTCGCGCCGCCGTAACTGGTCCAGGCCAGGCCCGTTACCACGCCGGGAGTGTTTTCGAAAAGCTCGTCCGGATCGAAAACGGGATTGCCCAGATATTTCTCCACGTCGTCCCTGCCGATACGGACCGCATCCGCTTTCCCCTGGGCGAATTCCATCGCCGCCCGGCGCATTATCTTCTTTATCCTTTTTTCCAGGTTCCGAACGCCCGCCTCTCGCGCATAACCGTCTATTATGTATACCAGGGCGTCCTTTTCTATGACCACCTGTTCCTTCTCCAGTCCGTGACTGGTGATGGCCTTGGGGATCAGATACCGTTTTGCTATCTCCACTTTTTCCTCGAGAATGTAGCCGGCGAGACGAATGACTTCCATGCGGTCGAGGAGCGCCGAAGGAATGGTATCCAGTTGGTTGGCCGTGGCGATGAAGAGCACGTTTGACAGATCGAAGGGAACGTCCAGGTAGTGATCCCTGAAGCTCGAATTCTGCTCGGGGTCCAGGACCTCCAGGAGCGCCGAGGCAGGATCGCCATGGAAGGACATGCCGATCTTGTCTATCTCGTCCAGCATCAGGACGGGATTGGAGGTGCCGGCCCGTTTCATGGCCTGGACGAACTTGCCCGGCATGGCGCCGATATAGGTGCGGCGGTGACCCTTTATTTCCGCCTCGTCCCTCATGCCGCCGAGGGAGAATCGGTAGAAGTTTCTGCCCAGGGCGTCGGCAATACTTTTCCCCACAGAGGTTTTCCCCACCCCCGGAGGTCCTACCAGGCACAGAATGGAGCCGGATATGTCGCCCTTCATCTTGCCGACGGCGATGAATTCCAGGATACGCTCCTTGACATCCTTGAGGCCGTAATGGTCACGGTCGAGTACCTTGCGCGCCCTGCCCAGGTTGTATGAATCCTTGCTGTATTTCCCCCACGGCAGAATGGTCAGCCAGTCCACGTAGCTGCGGCTCACGTTGTACTCGGGTGAGGTAGGCTCGATGAGCTGCATTTTTTCCAGTTCCTCTTCAACCGCTTTCCGCGCTTCGTCGTTGAGGACCAGATCCTTGACCCGTTCCTGGAATTTTTCGATTTCCGTTACTTTCCCTTCCTTCTCCAATCCGAGCTCTTTTTTGATCATCTTGAGCTGTTCCCTGAGAAAAAACTCGCGCTGGCGGGCGGAAATCTGCTCCTCGATCTGCTTTGTGATCTTGCTCTGCAGACGATAGACTTCCAGTTCTTTCTTGAGCAGCACCAGGACCCGGTCGATACGCTGTCGAACGTCGAACGTTTCCAGCACCTTTTGCAGTTCCTGCCCGTCGGTGCTGGTCAGATTGGCGGCGAAATCGGCCAGCCGGCTGGGATCGTCCATGCTGGAACGGCTGAGATACATCTTTGTTTCCTCTGAAAACAGAGGATTGAGCTGTATCAGTTCTTTCAGCGTAGAAATAATGGCCATGGAATAGGCCTGCAACTCCGGATTGACGGAAAGTTCAGGGGCCAAATGATAGGTAACCCTGGCAAACATGCCCTCTTCCGTTTCCGATATGTCGTCAATGATGAAACGCTCCAGGTTATTGGCCAGGAGATGGGCGTTATCCTCATCGGCATGGACGATCTGCAGCACCTTGGCGGCCACCCCCACCCTGTGAAGGTTGTCGGGGGTCTCTTCGCCGTCCATATCCTTTGCCAACACCAGACCGATGGTCCGGTCGCCGGATTCCATGACCTGTTTTATGGTTCTGACCTTCTCGGCTCCCTTGATTACCAGAGGTATCAGTATTCCCGGAAAGGTGGGCCGCATCTTGAGCGGTATGATAGGCAGATATTGGGGAAGGACCTCGGTGGCCACCACCAGACTGGT
>DATEVI010000246.1:0-3541 GCA_035281865.1 Geobacteraceae bacterium
CAGGCCTTACATCAGAGTGAACGGCGACCGGATCGCCGGACGGCCGCGCCCCCAGAACGAGTCAGATGGTGAAAAATCGTTCTTGTGTCCCCGAAAATACCCCGGTGAAATGGGTCGGCTGTTAGCGTAATATCCGTTTCGGTAATGACAAATGGGAGGTTTTGGCGGTGGATCTCATGCTGGGAAAATGCCAGTTTTCAGCATAGTAAGTCTAATACTTCTATACTTACTATGCAGAAATGTGCTATCTGCGACTCACGTCCGCTGACTGCTCCGGCATTCTCGGAGCTGCTGAACGAGGCAATCGAGCAGCTCGATGTGGACCAGGCGTACCGGGACGTGGCACCCTTCGTCAAGGACCGCCGGATGCTCGACATCTGGTCTCGCGAGTTTTTTCGGGATGTGGCGGGGCGGATTGTGCTTGGAAGTGGAGCCGTTTCGTAATCAGGCCAACAGCCGCCCCTCAGCTCCAGTTCTTCCGAACATCACATCACCCTATGCAAAGCCCGACACCTAACACCCCCCGTCTTTATCCTGAAGGAATTGAGGCAGGCCTTACATCAGAGTGAACAGCGACCGGGTCGCCGGGCGCCGCGCGCCCATTTAATTCAAATTAAATAATTTTCGCGCTTATTGACACCGGGGTGAGGCTCGGTGTAAAAAAGGTTAATTTTATTTTGTTATGTTTTGTAAATGGAGACCTCTGAATATGGGAATGAGAGGGCACAATTCATTAATATGGAAAACGGGGCCGTCCGTGCCAGCAGTGCGCTGATCGGGCGGCCTTTTTCATTTTCAGCACTTTGCCGTGAGAGTAAGCAATTGGCAAGAGTAGGGAAGGTTTAGGGTATGCTGTCACTGAAATTCTGACTTGTATCCAAGGAGGGCATTGTAATGATTCATGACTCGCAATCACTGGCTCGACGCGCCGCCTTCGCCGTTCTGCTGACGGTGGGATTCTACCTGTTGGCTATGGCAATGGTCGCTCTTCTTCTCTTTGTCCCCTATGCGGAGTGGACCTACGGCGGGCGTATTCATGTCAAAATTCTGGCCTTCTGCGTGATCGGCGCCGGGGTGATCCTCTGGTCGATCATCCCTCGTCCGGACCGCTTCACCGCCCCCGGCCCGCTCCTGTTGCCGGATGAACAACGGGAGTTGTTCAAGGTGTTGCATGCGGTTGCGCGGGAAATGGGGCAGGAGATGCCTGCCGAAGTGTATGCCCTTGGCGAAATGAATGCCTGGGTTATGGACCGTGGCGGAATAATGGGATTCGGCAGTCGGAGGGTAATGGGGATAGGGTTGCCACTCCTGCAGGTCCTGAACGTTTCCCAGGCGCGTGGCGTGATCGCCCATGAATTCGGGCATTTTTACGGCGGCGATACCAAGCTCGGGCCGTGGATATACAGGACCCGTTCCGCGATTATCAGGACCCTTGCGGGGCTCGCCGAGCATGGTTCGCTGCTGCAGAAGCCGTTTATCTGGTACGGCAACGCATTCATGCGGATAACCCAGACGATTTCACGGGGGCAGGAATTTACCGCCGATCGTTTGGCGGCGGGGATCGTCGGCAGTCAGGCGATGATTGACGGTCTGCAGGTGATTCACGGTAGCGGAGCGGTGTTCGATGCGTTCTGGCGTAACGAGTACGTCCCGGCTCTCAACAAGGGCTACCGTCCGCCCTTGGCGGATGGTTTCGCCCAGTTCCTGCGTGTTCCACGCATTTCCGATGCCGCGAACAACATTGTATCCGAAGAAATGGAGTCGGGTGAGACCGACCTGTACGACTCGCATCCATCCCTGCGTGACAGGGTGGCCGCATTGCAGAAGGTGAATGTCGTCAAGGAACAGGACACCACCCCGTCCATATCCCTGCTTCGCGACCTGGAACACCTGGAAGTATCGTTTCTGGCGGCGCTGGCCGGTCCCGACACCGTCAGTAAAATCCAGCCGATCGGTTGGGATCAGGTCGGGGGAAAGGTATGGATTCCCCTGTGGCAGGAGCATGTGGACACCCATCGCAATGTCTTGCAAGGGGTACACCTGCAAACCCTGCCGGAGATTCTTTCCGATCCTGAATCAAAGCAGAGGCTGCTGAGTGGAACAGCCGAGGTAGAGGAGGGGGGTCAGAACCACTTTCTGGAAGGTTTGATCGGTGCGGCGGTTGCCGTAAGCCTTGTCCGCGAGGGCTGGCAGTTGAGTGCGACTCCCGGTAACGATGTGGCCTTGAGTAGGGAAGGGTTGGATATACTTCCGTTTGTTGCTGTCAGGCAACTGCTTGAGGGGAGAACGTCGGATGAAGCGTGGGGGAAGGTTTGTACGGCGGTGAAGGGGGATGTGGTTTTGGGAACGGCATGAGCTGGCGGAAGCACTTTAGAATGGGTTGAACCCCGAAGGATCTCCGCTTGACGGCAGTTGGCAGCAGTTCACCTTCGCTGGTCTTGGGGTGAACGGATTCTGAGACAGAATTACAATTCTTGTCTATGCGTTTTATTCTAATAAAAAAAGTTTTTTGAGCCTCTGCCACGGTCGAAGGAGATAACATGAAGTATAAGAAGATTCTTATTGGCTGCGGAATTGCAGCCTTGTTTGTCGTGGTAGTTCTTTCTGTGGCTGCATATTCCATGACGACGGCATTTGTCAAGTTCGGGATTGGCACAGATTTGTCAGATTACAGGGATGCTATCCTGAAGATGGACATCGATTCCAGGACCAGAAAATACATCGTGCGTGATCTAGAAGCTGTTCGACTTTCTCTGGATCGGAAAAACAATTTCGGTTTCCTTCAGTGGCTTGAAATCGATGATTCAATTCAAGGAATTATTGCCGACGGGAAAATAGTTACCGATGAATATGACCCCTTGCAGGCGGATATTGCTCGAATGAAAAAGATTCAGGGGTTGAGGAGTACTTCAGGGGCATGACGGGGAATAATTCTGTTTATGAATTTTCGATACGCCGTTGATCCTTTCGAGACTTGAGGAACGTAGGGTCGTTGCCGCTTTTTGCAGCGGATCAATCAGAGTTACCTTCCAATTTTGGAGCGCGACAACAGCATGAAATTTGTCTTGATCCTAACATCTCTACTACTCGCTGCTTCGATTGCCTGTGCTGAAACGTACAAGTGGGAAGACGCAGACGGAGTGCATTTTACCGACAACGCAAACTCAATTCCGGAGCAATATCGGGCTACGGTGATTGAGGAAGCCAGACAGAGAAGTGGATACTATGATCGGCAGGGCGGTGCAAACGAGGGTTTGGAAGAAAGATCAATAGTGGACGAGGTATTGTCCGGCACTTCAGACAGAATGCACAAACAGCACCCGCTGGCTCAGCCGTCGAGGATCGACTCCACGAAAATCAGTCCCCGCATCTACCAGTTAATTTCCTCCCTGGCGGGAGGCATGGCCGTTTTTATTTTGATAGGTCTCTTGGCATTTGTTCCGCTGTGGCTGTATGCGCTCATAGACATCATCCGAAGCGAGTTTGCCGACCCATCGAACAAGATCCTTTGGACAATCTTGTTGATATTCCTCTCACCCCA
>DATEVI010000247.1:0-4400 GCA_035281865.1 Geobacteraceae bacterium
GTTATTGGTGAAGTCGATGAATACATATTTGACGTTTTCCCGGATCTCGAAACTCAGCACGTCGTCCCCGGTCCCTTCACGGGTTGCAGGGAAAGCGTGGGTCTCGGCGTTTCTGATGATATTGTTGATCGCTTCGACGAAGGACGCCCTGTGAAGCCTGAGCTTCCTGGCCACTCGACAATTTACGGAAATCCGGAAATTCTTGTTCGAGTAAAGGGGCTTTATCTCCTGCTCGAAAAGGTCATTTACATCAATCTCTTCAAAATCGTCCGCGCTGATTTCTCGTCCTATCAGATTCCTCGCATTGGCAACGACATCATTGATCTGATTTATGGTTTTTATCGCCTTGTCCAATGCTTCGCCGATCGTCTCATGGGAGCCGTTCATCAGTTTATTCGGCAGGGCATTTTCAAGAAGGTTCTGTTTTTCCAGGTATTGCCTGACGGCCATTAATGGGGCCTTTGCTATCAGAACCTGCGGTTTGACACTATGGGATATATGGCTGACGACACCGAATTCGGCGGAATTTTTTTCCAGAACAATCCTCGATCTTTCCCGCGTCGATTGCTGATCCGAAAAGTGATTGAAGGAAAGAATGAGGATGATCACGGATATGATAATGAACGAATTCATTATTATGCCGTGGTTGGCCATCAGGTAGATGCTTACGGGAAGCGCCACGGCGGCCAGAACAACGTTGCCGGTAATTTTGCCTTTGTAGGTCTTGCAATATGTCGACAATACGGCGGAAATCGTGATGACCAACAGATCGATCAGCACGCCGGTCGTGAATGCTCGATCGTCAAACGTTCTTATTTTGACGAGATAATCGACCCTGCTCAGAAACCACATCAGGAACGATATCAGCTTTTCCCTCAGGTTACTCCATTCGAGGGTGTAGACAAGATATCCAATGGTTAAACCGATCAGGAGATCGATGACGAATATTACTTTTCTGGAGGAATAGTACAGGGTGTCGTACACTTCCCTTGTTGCTATTTTCTCGTAGATGCGTCTTATGGCTCCGGGCATATTGAATAAGAATATACGAAAATTGTTACGGAATGCTTACGGCCATATGGCTTTTTGCTGAATTTCAAACAGATCTATTTTCTCACGCAAAGCCGCAAGGTCGCAAAGAAAGGCTAAAAAATCCTAAACACCTTTTTGCCACAGACACACACGGACAGAATCAGGACAAAACCTTTAAACGTGGTTTTTGAATTGTCTGCTTTTGTCCGTGTGGGTCCGTGGCTAAATAAGGTTTCCAGCTTTTCAATTTTTCTGGGAAAGAACCCAAATCTTTACCCCTCCGCCATACAGATGAAACAAACCCATGTTAGAGTGCCCAAGATTAATTTCGAGAGGTCTCTTTTTATTCAGTTCATCCTTATGGGGGATCACATGAAACTTGTAACCGGAATCATAACTGCGGCGCTGTTTCTCGGTGCGGGAAATCATGCACTGGCGAGCATTGCGGAGCCCGCCTCGCCTGTTGAAATCCAGAGTGCTGGTAATGCCATCCACCCCACCAGCGAATCCACCACGAACAATAGCGTCTCCATTTCCGGCACGACCGACATGGGCACGCCGGATATCCCGCCGGTCCTGATCACTGGAAACGTAACCCCCTCATCCACCCTCGCTGACATGGTAAGGGGCCTGCGTCGGGGTCATGGGGGCTTCTTTTTTGACAACGCCGAATCCCCCACCGCACGTATCAGTATCTCCAGGGTCAGTCCAGCGGCAACCTCGATCAGCGTTATGAATGCGGAACCGTCGTCCGACGGCGTGCAGCCATCAGCAACCCCGGTTCCTCTTCCCCCCGCCTTTCTTCTTGCCGCGTCCGGGCTTGCGGGGCTTATAGCAGCACGACGGAAGATGCTTCCAGCCTGATCACACCCCACATACACGAATGGGCCTCGCAAGGGGCCCATTCATCGTTTCACGTCATCGTGATGTTATACAGCGGAACCGTTTCGCTGGAGATGCCATGCCTGCACTTCCCCAAAAGACCTGATTCTTCCATGGCTTCGTGGACACGTCGCACTTCTTTGACCGTCGTGTTGAACAGATCCCTCACCAGAACCTGGTCGATCGAGGCGTTTCTGCTGCACAACTGGATCAGCTTGTAAACCATCCTGCCGGAATGGAACGACACTCTTCCGATGAACCGATTCTTTTCCAAGGCGTAGAGGCGGTTCAGCATCAACGCATGTTCGCCCACGCACTGGTAGCATGCCGGATCCGGCGCGGATATGCCCAGTTCGACTTTGAACACCACGGTTTTCGCGAATATGCCGGCCTTGCACGAGGCTTTCCCGTAATTTCCCAATACGTCGGTCCTGAACATGAAACTCACCTCGTTCGGGCTTTCCGATCGGTATACCAGTTTTTTTATCCGCAAATGTTCCGTGAGAAGTCCGATGAACAGCCTTTCGAGCCGGCTGATTTTGGCGGTCTCCCTGCTTCTGCCTATGGAAAGTTTCAATGCGTTCCTGCCTGTATGTGTTTCTCGGGCGCATGATCACACCCCATTATTCTTGTCAGTCCACGAAAGTAACCCTGTTGATTTCCCGAAGCGTAGTCTCCCCGGCCAGAACTTTTTCGATAGCGGCATCCCGCAGAAAAACCGTCCCTGCTTCTTTCGCGGCCTTTTTCAAATGGGCTATGGGCGCCCTGCCGATGATCAGTTCACGGATCTCATCGGTCACATCGAGAAATTCGACAATCCCGGAACGCCCGCGATAACCGGTGCCGTTACATTCTTCGCATCCCTGGGTGTCATAAAAGACATTATCGCCATAGATGCCCGGATCCATATTCGACGCCGAGAGGGCTTCCGCTGAAAGCTTAACCGGGACCCTGCATTTATGGCAGATACGGCGGACAAGCCGCTGAGCCAGAACGCTGTTCAGGCACGAAACGAAGTTGTAGGGGTCGATCCCCATGTGGATGAATCTGCCTATGACATCGAATATGTTGTTGGCATGTACCGTAGTGAACACCAGGTGCCCGGTAAGGGCTGACTGGACCGCGATCTGGGCGGTTTCCGGGTCTCGGATCTCGCCCACCATTATTTTATCCGGATCATGCCTCAGTATGGAACGCAGACCGCGGGCGAAGGTGAGCCCCTTCTTCTCATTGACCGGTATCTGCACGATGCCGTGCAGCTGGTACTCAACCGGGTCCTCTATGGTTATGATTTTTTCCTCGCCGGTATGGATCTCCGTGAGGGCCGCATACAGCGTGGTCGACTTCCCGGAACCGGTCGGACCGGTGACCAGAAACATGCCGTACGGTTCATGTATCGCTTTCCTGATATGTTTGATCTCCCGTGGTTGCACGCCCAGCGCTTCCAAAGACAGCTTCTTCATGCCGGAGGCGATGCTTCCCTTGTCCAGAATACGGACAACCGCGTCTTCGCCGAAGGCGCTCGGCATTATGGAAACCCTGAAGTCTATCGACTTGTCGCTCAATCTGATCTTGAACCTGCCGTCCTGGGGGATGCGCCGTTCCGATATATCCAGCTCGCTCATTACCTTGAGCCTCGATATCAGGGGCGCCTGGAAATGTGCATCAATGGGTTCCATGGCCTTGTAGAGAACTCCGTCGATACGGTACTTAATGACGACACCTTCCACGGCTGCCTCGATGTGGATATCGCTGGCTCTCTTGGTAATGGCATCCAGAATGGTTGAATTTATCAGCTTGATGATAGGACTCGCGTCGTCATTGATCGATTCGACCGATAAGATTTCCTCCCCTTTATCGGTTTCCTTGACAAGCTGAAGCATGAAATCTTCGGAAACCCCCTTCAGCACGCGACCCGTGGCCTCCCCCTTTTGCAGGACGGATTCTATGGCCGATTCCGTGGCAAGCTTGAAAATGAGCTTTTTGTCAATAACGAACTCCATCTCATCCGTCTTGACCACATCCGTCGGATCAGTGATGGCCACGACAAGACCGTCGTCACGCATTTCCAAAGGGACGGCCTGATAACGATAGACGGCATCCGTCGGGAAAATATCCAGCAGGGCCGCATCCAGCCTGAATCCGCAGAGATCGACGTACTCTGTGCCGAATTGCAGAGCCAGGGCTTGTGCTACTTGTTCTTCAGTGACGAGTGAATTACGGAGGCAGACACGGCCGAACCGCTCGCCGGCGGTCGTATGTGCTTCAACCATGATAGCGAGATCGGAAGGAGTCAAGGCTCCAAGGTCAACGAGTATTTCCCCGATTCTCTTTCTTCTGATGATTGTCTGATGCATAGCGCCCCTTCAATGATCGGATGGAGATTTGCCGGGAGAATAACTTGAACGACTATAAACGAGAATTGTTGCAGGATCATTACAGGGCTATTAACATTTATTGAATAAAATTAAGAAGGCTCGATTCAT
>DATEVI010000248.1:0-9352 GCA_035281865.1 Geobacteraceae bacterium
GCAAGGAATGCACCGGTTTTCCGGTTTTCCAAGTTTAGCGGATCATCTGGATCATCGGACACTTCAAGGATCACCGTAACAGCAACACCACGATGACGGGCCTTTGCCAGCTCTTCGGCAATTCTGCCCGGCTGGTTGAGGGTTGATGTGGGAGTGGTTTTGAACAGATAATACGCCAGAAGAAGACTTTTCCTGGCTTCTCTTATATTTTTCAGGAGTGCATCAGGATATTCACGGTTTTTCAGCAGGGTAACATTTGCCTTGTGTGTTCCTGAAGCGAAAGCAGGACTGACGGTACACAAGAGCAGAGCCACAGTGGTCGCTATAGAAAGAAAAGCGAAAAGCCGGGATGCTTTGAAGCTCTCCCGGCTCATTGCGGGCATCAACTGAAGATCCCCATGACTTTCTCAAAAAAGCTTTTCCTCATCGGATGTGCTTCTTCGCCGCTTATCCTGGCAAACTCTTCCAGAAGTTCCTTTTGTCGCTTGTTGAGGTTCACCGGGGTCTCAATCTTGATGACCACCATTTGATCACCTCGGCCGTATCCCTGAAGTACGGGCACCCCCTTGTCACGCAACCTGAAAATCTTTCCCGACTGTGTCCCCTCCGGTATCTTCATTGTCACCTTGCCGTCCAGGGTGGGTACCTGTAAGTCGCAACCCAAGGCAGCCTGAACAAAGCTGACTGGGATCTCGCATATCACGTCGTTGCCGTCCCTGGTAAAGATCGGATGCTCCCGAACGGCAATTGCCACGTAGAGATCACCGTTCGGTCCGCCTTTGGTTCCCTGTCCGCCTTCTCCGGAAAGCTTCAGTCGATTTCCCGTTTCGACTCCCGGAGGTATCTTCACGGAAATGGTTTTCCTGTCTTTCACACTCCCCGTGCCACGGCAGGTCTGGCAAGGATTATCAATGATACGCCCCTCCCCGCCACAGTGGTTGCAAGTCCTGCTGACACTGAAATACCCCTGTTGAAAGCGCACCTGGCCTGCGCCGCGGCAGGTCGGACACACCTTTGGTTCGGTCCCGGCTTTGGCTCCACTGCCGCCGCACGTATCACAACGCTTGCTGTAAGGGACGTCTATCTTTGTTTCAATGCCGAAAGCGGCCTCTTCGAAACTAATGTCCAGATTGTAGAGCAGGTCATCGCCGCGCTTGCCGCGACCCCGTTGCCGCCCACCACCGAAAATATCACCGAAAATATCGCCGAAAATATCGCCGAACGGCGAGCCGGCACCGAAGCCGCCGGAAAACCCTCCGGCTCCAAGCCCCGCATGTCCGAACTGATCATACTGCGCCCTTTTCTGCGAATCGGAAAGCACCTCATAGGCTTCACTGATCTCCTTGAACATCTCCTCGGACTCTTTATTACCGGGATTCTTGTCAGGGTGGTATTGAAGCGCCAGCTTGCGGTAGGTCTTCTTTATCTCGGTTTCTGAAGCGTTCCTGTGAACGCCCAGCACCTCATAATAATCGCGTTTTTCTCCGTTTGCCAAAACAAGTCCTCGCAGGCAAAAGGCAAAGGGCAAAAGGCAAAAGGGGGTGTGTTCGGCCCCCTCGCCTTCAGCCCTTTTCCCTGAGCCTTGTTTAAAATATTATTTCTTGTCTTCTTTTAACTCTTCGAATTCGGCTTCCACAACTTTCTCACCCTTGCCGCCCTCTTCACCGGGCGCCTCACCCGGGTGTTCTCCGCCGGGCTGACCGGCCTTCGCATATACTGCCTCGGCAAGCTTATGGGATGCCTGGGTCACCTCGTCGGAAGCCTTCTTGATCGCGTCGGCGTCACTCCCTTCCATGGCCTTCTTGAGTGCGGCGATCGCATCCTCAATCTTCTGCTTCTCAGAAGAATCGATTTTATCGCCGTACTCATGGAGAGACTTCTCGGTCGCATAGACCAGGCCGTCGGCATGGTTGCGCGCTTCGATCAGTTCCCTCTTCTTCTTATCTTCAGATGCATGGGATTCCGCGTCCCGTACCATCTTGTCAATCTCTTCCTTGGACAGACCGGAAGAGGCGGTGATGCGGATGGACTGCTCCTTGCCGGTGCCGAGGTCCTTGGCCGAAACATGAACGATGCCGTTTGCATCAATGTCGAAGGTGACCTCAACCTGCGGCACGCCTCGCGGTGCGGGAGGAATGCCGGTCAATTCGAAGTTGCCGAGGGTCTTGTTGTCCGCTGCCATCTCCCGCTCTCCCTGGAGAACGTGAATCGTTACCGCAGGCTGGTTGTCCGCGGCGGTCGAGAAAACCTGGCTCTTGCGGCAAGGGATGGTGGTGTTCTTGTCGATAAGTTTGGTCAAGACGCCGCCGAGGGTCTCGATCCCCAGTGAAAGGGGAGTTACATCCAGAAGAAGGACGTCTTTGACTTCTCCGCGCAAAACTCCGGCCTGGATCGACGCACCAACGGCTACAACCTCGTCAGGATTGACGCCGCGGTTCGGTGTCTTGCCGAAAATATCCTGCACTCGTTTCTGAACGACCGGCATTCTGGTCATACCTCCGACAAGAATTACTTCGTCAATGTCGTTTGGCGAGAGACCGGCATCCTTGAGGGCTGTCCTGCAGGGGCCTTCCAATTTTGCGATGAGATCGGCACACAAGGCTTCCAGCTTGGCCCGGCTCAACTTCATGGTAAGATGCTTCGGACCCGACGCATCGGCAGTGATGAAGGGAAGGTTGATATCCGTTTCGAGAGATGATGAAAGCTCACACTTCGCCTTTTCCGCGGCTTCCTTCAGACGTTGCAGAGCCATCTTGTCGCCGCGCAGATCTATGCCTGCATCTCTCTTGAACTCATCGGCGATCCAGTCAATTATCTTCTGGTCGAAGTCCTCACCGCCGAGGAACGTGTCTCCGTTGGTGGATTTAACTTCGAACACCCCTTCTCCCAGTTCAAGGATCGATATATCAAAGGTACCGCCACCCAGGTCGAAGACCGCGATTTTTTCCTCTTTTTTCTTGTCCAGACCGTATGCGAGAGCGGCAGCCGTAGGCTCATTGATGATGCGCAGGACATTGAGACCGGCAATCTTACCGGCATCTTTGGTAGCCTGGCGCTGGGAATCGTCAAAATAGGCCGGTACGGTAACTACTGCGTCGGTCACCGTTTCTCCCAGGTAGTCTTCCGCGGTCTTCTTCATTTTCTGGAGAATCATGGCAGAGATTTCCGGTGGAGAGTATTTTCTTCCCCGTACTTCCACCCACGCATCCCCGTTATCCGCTCTCACTATCTTGAAAGGAGAGATGGCGATATCCTTTTTGACCACATCGGTATCAAATTTACGACCTATCAGTCGCTTGATGGCGAATACAGTGTTCTCCGGATTGGTAACCGCCTGCCTTTTCGCCTGCTGTCCGACCAGTATCTCGCCGCTTTCGGTAAAAGCAACCATGGATGGAGTAGTTCGGCTCCCTTCGGCATTGGCTATGACGACAGGCTCTCCCCCCTCCATGACTGCCACACAGGAGTTAGTTGTCCCCAGGTCGATACCTATAACTTTACTCATATTTATATTCCTCCTTTGGTCTCTGTTTCTAGAAAGTAGTCATCCCGTGGTGAAAAAGCAAGGGAAGAAGGGTCAGGCATCGACTTTTTTCGGTGCGGCGGCCACGGAAACCAACGCTGCACGCAAAAGACGATCGTTTAACATGTACCCTTTCTGAAATTCATCCAGAACAGTATTCGGCGCTTCGTCTGCGCTTTCCACCTGAGTCATTGCCTGGTGGTAGGCTGGATCAAACATTTTTCCCTTTGCCTCTATGGGGGCCACCCCAAATTTCTTCATGGCAGCCAAAAGCATCGAACGAGTCAGTTCAACCCCCTCTATTACTGCCGACATGCTCTCTTCGGAAGCATGGCCCAACGCTCTCTCCATGTTGTCGAGAACCGGAAGTATTTCGTTCAACAGGGCCTCGTTGCCGTATTTGAGGAGCTCTTCCTTTTCCCTTTGCGCCCGTTTACGGTAGTTTTCCAGATCCGCCCGCTCCCGCAAAAACTTGTCCCAGTTTGCGGCTGCTTCAGCTTCCTTTTGCGCCAGGGCCTCTTCAAGCTGCTTTATTCTGTCTGCGACACCCTCTTCGGCAGAAACCGTTCCGCCGACCGACTCGGTGCCGGAAATTTCCTGATCCTTCGCCATCCTGCCACTCTCTTCTGACCCAGAGGCGGCTTTTGTGGAAACCTCCGCATGCTCTTTTTCTCTATGTGGCACATCTTCCTTACCGATGCCGTGATGTTTTCTTTCCACTGTTACCCTCCCTTTGCTTATTTCCGGATCATTCCACATCAAGGAGCTTGCTCAAAACCTTTGCCGTATAATCGACAATAGGAATGACCCTGTCGTACCCCATCCTGGTGGGCCCTATGACACCCAGTACCCCCACCGTTTCTTTTCCGCTCATATATGGCGCGGTAATTACGCTCATACTTTCAAGATGATGCATGTAATTCTCCGCACCGATGAAGATATGCACTCCCTCCGACTCCATGCATCTGTCCAGGAGGGATATGAGCTGACCTTTCTCTTCAAAGGCCCGAAAAACCTCCCTCATCTTCCCAACATCGGCGAACTCGGGCTGTTCCAGAATATTTACCCGCCCTTCTATGAAGACCTCAGTGCCGTTCTCGTCAAGAGTCTGCTCGGAGAGTTTGAGGGCCTTTGCCAGCATTTCGTCGTAGCGGACCTTTTCATCCTGCATCTCCCGCAGGATTCTGCTCCTCAATTCCGCAATGGACAGCCCCTTCAGAAGGTTGTTCAGGTAATTGGACATGCGAACCATATCTTCGGAACTCAGATCTTCATCCGCTTCGATAATCTTGTTCTGAACTATTCCGCTTTTGGAAACCAGTATTGCCAGAATACGCCTGCCCCCGAGCTTGATGAACTCGATATGACGGAACATTGTGGTAGTAAATCGCGGCGTCACGACTATCCCCATGTAGTGGGACAGGGAAGACAGAATCCTGCTGGTTTCCTTGAAGATTTCCCCGACATCCTTTCCGTAAAGCCTGTATTGTCTCTGAATCAGCTCTTCCTGCTCCCGATCGATGGTGCCCACGGTAAGGAGCGAATCCACATAAAACCGGAAAGCCTTGTCAGTGGGTATCCGTCCTGCGGAAGTATGGGGAGATGCAAGAAAATCCAGATCCTCAAGATCGGCCATGACGTTGCGTATGGTGGCGGGAGACAAGGTAAGGCCGTGCCTGCGGCTTATTGCGCGGCTGCCCACAGGTTCGGCCGTCCTGATATATTCTTCGATGATGGCCTCAAGAATATGCTTGCTTCTCTCAGAAAGATTATCCATCATTCATTCCCCTTTAAATACAGTTAGCACTCCAGAGTACAGAGTGCTAACTGCTATCAAAGTAACAACCAACCCGGAGTTTGTCAAGGGTAATTTCCCCTGGAATCCGGGCACTCATGATCACCACAAACAACCTGCAACTACAATAACTTAAACAAACATTACGAAGATCTGATTTGAAATGAGCAGGGATTTCTGCGCCAACCTGAGCTTTCCTCCGGAAATTTCAATGAACCCCTTGGCAAGCAGTTTAGAGCACTCTTCAGGATAGGCGTCCTCGAAATCGACACCGAATTCGTCACGGAACAGACGGAGGTCGACCCCGTCAAGCAGGCGCAGACCGAGAAAAAGTCTCTCCGACATGGCTTCCCTCAAAGTTGGGCAGTGCCTGTCTCGCCACGGCAACCTGCTCTCTTTCACCGCTTCAAGATATTTTCCCAAGTTGTCCGGATTTCGCCAGCGGACACCGAAGCCGGGCTCTGTCATGAAAGAATGTGCACCGCTGCCGAACCCCAGACAGGTGTCACGATGCCAATATACCTGATTGTGGCGCGACCTGTACCCCTGTCTGGCAAAATTGGAAATTTCATAATGCTCGTATCCGGATCCGCATAGAATGTCCGCAGCGCACTCGTACATGTCCGCGGATTCATCCTCATCCGGCAAAAGCAACGCGCCCTGCTTCTCCATCTCCGCAAACGGCGTACCTTCTTCGATCGTCAAACCATACACCGACATGTGTTCGGGTCCCATGGCTACTGCCGAAAGCAGGTCGTCTTCCCACATGCGCAAGGTCTGTCCCGGCAGGGAACAGATCAGGTCTATTCCCATGTTTGCGAAACCATGGCTTCTTGCCGCGTGAAAGGCCTCAAAAGCCTGCGTCACGGTGTGGACTCTTCCCAGCCTTTCCAGATTCGAATCATTGAAGGATTGTATGCCGAGAGAAAGTCGATTCACCCCTGATCTTTTGTAGCCGATCAGTTTTTCCCTGGTCAGCGTGCCGGGATTCGCCTCCATGGTTATTTCCGCATCTGAAGTGACGCCGAAGAGCTTTGCCGCCTCTCCGACAATCTTTTCGACATGGAGAGGATTCATGATGGAGGGCGTGCCTCCGCCGATATACAGCGTGCGCGCGGAAAAGGGAATATCAAACTTTTCCCGGCACAGCCTCATTTCCCGCACCAGCGCGTCCACGTATTCGTCCAGAGGAAAATACCCTTGGTCAACAGAATAGAAACTGCAGTACAGGCATTTTTTCAGACAGAAGGGAATATGGAAATAGAGAGAAATATTGGTGTTTGAGCGCATGGGTTTACCCGAAGACCGGCACGAAAAAGAGAGTTTGCATTGACTTGAAAATTCATCCATTCATGATAACTTGATACTCTTGCAGGCAGTAATTCCGTTCCGACGTCACAGTCGAGTATAAATCAACCCGCGTAAGTAAGTAAATGTCATTTGAAGACCCCGACGGGATTTTTTTTCGAAGCGAAAGTCCGCCGATACGGGGCTGGGCGGCGCTCCAGCCGGGAATGTTTCAAAAATCGTATTGACTTCACTATCGCTAAGGAATATTTTAGCCCAGATCCATTTCAACAGTTTTTGGAGGTACAGCTTTGGGAATAATCACAGTGACCGGACTGGTCGTAAAATTGGTTCTGCTAATCCTGATCGGCTTCTCGATAATATCGTGGGCAATCATATTCTTCAAATTCCTGCAGGTTCACCGGGCAAACAGTGAATCGGTCCGATTCATGGAGTTCTTCTGGAAAACGAAGCGATTCGATGCAATTAACGAACAACTGGACCGCTTTGACCATTCTCCCCTGGCGGTGCTGTTCAGTGAAGGCTTCACGGAACTGAAGAGACTCATGGAAAAGGGGGTACAAAAAGAGGAACCGGACGTTATAAGCACGGAACTGGGAGGGATTGACAACATCGCCCGGGCTCTGCGACGGGCAACCACTTCTGAAACGACCCGACTGGAAAAGTACCTCACATTTTTGGCCACTACCGGCTCCACCGCCCCTTTTATAGGCCTTTTCGGGACGGTCTGGGGTATTATGACCTCCTTCAAGGGAATTGGTGAGACCGGCACAGCCTCCCTCGCCGTCGTTGCTCCCGGTATCTCCGAAGCCCTTATCGCCACGGCAATCGGCCTTGTCGCCGCCATCCCAGCCGTAATGGGTTACAACCATTTCCAGCACAAGATAAGAGTCCTGAGTTCCGAAATGGACAGCTTTTCCACGGAATACCTGAACATCGTGCAGCGCACCTTCGCCAGGAAGTAGGGGAGAGACGATGGAAATAGGAAGCAGGGACAACAATAGCCGAAGCGCCATGTCGCAGATAAACGTCACCCCGTTTGTGGACGTCATGCTGGTGCTCCTGATAATTTTCATGGTAACGGCTCCCATGATGCAGCAGGGTGTCCAGGTCAATCTGCCCAAGACGCAGGCAAAGGCACTCAACGCACAGGAAGAAACCGTCGTCGTGTCCATCGACAGAAACAACAGAATATTCATAAACAGCTCCGAAATTTCGCCCGGCGAACTGAAAACCAGGCTGTCTTCCATGTTTGAAGCAAGGGAAAAAAAAGAGGTCTTGCTGAAAGCTGACAGAGTAGTCCCTTACGGCGAAGTCGTGAAGACGATGGCCGAAATCAAAGGGGCCGGTATCGAACGCCTCGGCATGGTCACGGAGCCTTCCTCGGGGAAATGAACAGCAGGCTGATCAAAAAATCGGGAATAAGCAGGATGGTCGGAATTTCCCTGCTGCTTCACGCATCCCTGTTTGGTATTGCCTACAGATTCAGTCATCTCATGAACCCGCACCAAACGGGGCCACAAACCTACTACGTGGACGTGGTGAACCTGCCGGTGGCAAACCCGCAATCCGGTACCCCTTCGGTTTCCCAAAAAAGTGCTCCACCCTCGCCGTCATCAACACAACAGGAAATTAAGCCGCCACCCGTTGCCCCAAAGAAGTCCGCTGCTCCCGAACCCTCCCAGACGGTGAAGAAAGAACAACCGGCAGTCAAGGAAAAGGAGACAGGGGAACAGCTTGCCGAACGACTGGCCAGGCTGCAAAAAAAAGTAGAAGGGAAACACCTGGGAGATGCGCTCGCTGCCCTGAGCAAAAAAGCCGATAAGAATGGTCGGCCCGGAATGCCGGGCGCCAAAGGAATAGAATCGGGCAGCGATTATGCCAGCTACATCCAGTCAAGACTCAGGGATGCCTTCAACATCACCATAGCCTACCAGAGCGGCAACCCTGAAATGGTGGTGCGGCTCAGGATCAATCGTTACGGGAAGATCATCGGCTATCGCGTGGAACGCAGCTCACGTGACAAACAGTTTGAAGCGTCCGTCACAAGGGCAATCGACATGGCCGCCGAAAATTTTCCACCGCCGCCCGGTGGTGAGAATTTTGAACATGGCTATATCTTCCGGCCGGAAGGAGTTGGAAAAAAATGAAAAAGATTATCTTTCTGCTGATCGTGATCATGACGAACCCCTGCCTCCTCCACGCCGGGCAGGGCTATCTCGAAGTCACTGGCAAGTCGACAAGGCAAACACCTTTAGCCATCGCCCCGACCGTAAACCTCGGAGGGGGACAGGACTCAAAAATTGAAGAAACAGTAGGGGAAATCCTTAGGTTTGACCTGACCCTGGCAGGTCCATTTTCGGTTCTTCCCGGGTCGACGAGCGCAGGTACAGGCGGCATTCGCCCGGGTGAATTCGACTTTACTCCCTGGAGGGCAATCGGCGCGGCTTATCTGATCAAGAGCGGCTATACCGTATCCGGAGACAACGTCACGATGGAGTTCAGGTTCTATGATGTTTCCAGCGGCAAATCCGTCCTGGCAAAACGATATTCGGGAAACCGCAAGGAATTCAGAAGGATGGTTCATGCTTTTTCCGATGAGACGATGCTCGCGGTCACGGGGGAAAAAGGACCCTTTACCGGGAAAATAGTATGTGTCTCCCGCGCCGGGAATAAGGAAATAACGGTCATGGATTACGACGGCTTCAACGCCCATCGGATTACTG
>DATEVI010000249.1:0-4612 GCA_035281865.1 Geobacteraceae bacterium
GGTCTTATCTTTATCACTTCAAATTCTTCTTTATTCTTTCCACCGCCTCGATCACGTTGTCGCGATTGCCGAAGGCGGACAGACGGAAATAGCCTTCACCGCTCGGCCCGAAACCACTGCCGGGAGTACCGACTACATTGCACTCATTCAGAAGCTTGTCGAAGAATTCCCAGGAGGAGAGGCCGCCGGGGGTTTTGAGCCAGATGTAGGGGGCGTTGCCCCCGCCGTACACGGTCAGACCGGCTGCTGCCAGCCCTTCCCGGATGATGCGGGCGTTTTCCATGTAGTAATCGATGATTTCCTTCACCTGGGGCCAACCTTCGTCGGAGTAGACCGCCGCTGCTGCCTTCTGCACCGGGTAGGAGACGCCGTTGAACTTGGTCGACTGACGCCTGTTCCACAGCCGGTTGAGCTGAATCGACTCACCGGTGGCGGTGTGAGCTGTGAGTTCCTCAGGCACTACGGTCAGGGCGCAGCGCACCCCGGTGAAGCCGGCCGTCTTGGAGAAAGAGCGGAATTCGATGGCGCACTTCTTCGCCCCTTCGATCTCGTAGATGGAGTGGGGTATGCTCGGGTCGGTAATGAATGCCTCGTAGGCGGCGTCGAAGAAGATGATGGCGTTGTGCTTCAGGGCATAGTCGACCCACCCCTTGAGCTGTTCCTTCGTGGCCACCGCACCGGTAGGGTTGTTGGGGAAACAGAGGTAAATGATGTCCACCTCCCGGTCCGGAAAGGCCGGGTTGAAGCCGTTCGCCTCGGTGCACGGCATGTAGACGAGCCCCTTGTAGTAGCCCTGCTCGTTGGCCTCGCCGGTGCGGCCGATCATTACGTTGGTGTCGTTATAGACGGGGTAGACCGGGTCTCCGATGGCAACCACGTTCTCCAGTGCGAAGACATCTAGAATATTGGCGCAGTCACACTTGGAGCCGTCGGAGATGAATATCTCGGAGGTTTTCAACTCCACCCCTAGGGGTTTATAGGATTTCTCGATGATGGTGTTGATGAGAAACTCGTATCCCTGCTCGGGGCCATACCCCATGAAGGACTTCTCACTTGCCATTTCGTCCACGGCATCATGGAACGCCTTGACGATCGCCGGGGGCAACGGACACGTTACATCGCCGATCCCCAGGCGGATGATTTTCGCGGCCGGGTTCGCCTCGGCAAAGGCCTTTACACGGCGGCCGATCTCGGGAAAAAGATAACCGGCCTTAAGTTTCAGATAATGTTCATTGACAAGAGCCATCTGCTGTAAAACCTCCCGATAATATAAATAGTCTACATCCGGAAACCAAATAAATGAAATGCCGCTTACGCGGCATGAATTGAAACTTTAATGCTTTAAGCGGCTTTTCACCGCAACCCCAGCACATCCTGCATGTCATACAACCCCGGGTTCTGCTTCACCACCCATTTGGCTGCACGGGCCGCTCCTCGTGAAAACATGTCGCGGGTGTGGGCCCGGTGGGTTATTTCGATCCTCTCGCCCATGCCGATGAAATAGACGGTATGGTCGCCGACGATATCCCCGCCCCGGATGGTCTGCATGCCGATCTCTTCCTTCGTCCGTTCGCCGCAGATCCCCTCGCGGTGAAAGTTGGCCACCTTGTTGTAGTCGCGCCCCAGCGCTTTTGCAACCACCTCACCCATGCGAATGGCAGTGCCGGAAGGGCTGTCCTTTTTCATCTTGTGATGAGCCTCGACAATCTCCACGTCGAAATCGTCACCCAGTATCTTCGCGACATCGCTCAAAACCTTGAACACCACATTGACGCCGACCGACATATTGGGAGCCAGCATTACGGGTACGTTCCGTGCCAGTTCACGGGCCAGCGCCATTTCTTCGGGAGTAAAGCCGGTCGAACCGATTACCATCGCCTTCCCGTTCAATCCGCACACTTCAAGGTTCTTCAGGGAAACGGTCGGAGCGGAAAAATCGATCAGGACATCGCATCCCTTGACCAATTCGTTCAGGTTATCGGTTATGACGACCCCCAGGGAACCGCAGCCGGCTGAAAGACCTGCGTCCATGCCGATATACTGATGTCCCGGCCTTTCCAGGCCGCCCGACAACTCGAGCTCCGGATCCTCCTTGACCGCCGTGATGACACGGCCACCCATACGTCCTGCAGCTCCACTAACAGCAACTTTGATCATAGCAAACCTCCAGAAGTCAGACACAAGGCACAGAGGGCTAAGGCATAAGGTTTTGCGCCCTTTGCCCTTTGCCGGTTTTAAATCAGCCCGTATTCCTTCATGATATCCGCCAGCTTTGCCTTGTTGGCGTCCGACATCGGCGCCATCGGCAGACGTACCTCGTCGCTGCATTTGCCCATGAGCCCGAGAGCGGTTTTCACCGGGGTCGGATTTGTTTCGATGAACATCGCGTTATTGATCTTAAGCAGCTTCAGGTGCAGGCGCTTTGCCTCTTCCATGTTACCCGCGTTGAAGGCGTCTACCATAGAGGCAATTTCTTTCGGCATGATGTTGGCGGTTACCGAGATGACCCCCGTACCTCCGCAGGCCATCATGGGGAATGTGATGAAGTCGTCGCCGGACAGGACACCTATCTTGTCACCGCACAAGGCGAGGATCTCGGATGCCTGCTGGAGAGAGCCGGTAGCCTCCTTGATGGCAACAATATTGGGGATCCCGGCCAACCTGGCCACCGTCTCCGGCAACATGTTGACGCTGGTTCGCCCGGGCACGTTGTAAAGGACCTGGGGAATCGCGACCGCCTCGGCAATGGCCTTGTAATGTCGATAAAGCCCTTCCTGGGTCGGTTTGTTGTAGTACGGCGTCACCAGCAGAACTCCATCGGCACCCAACTTTTTCGCGTGTTCGGATATCTCGATGGCTTCCTTGGTTGAATTGGATCCGGTGCCTGCGATTACGGGAACCCGTTTCTTTGCCTGTTCGACGACGATTTCTATGACTCTGTCGTGTTCTTCATAATCAAGCGTAGAGGCTTCACCGGTAGTCCCGCAAGGTACAATCCCGTCGGTCCCATTCTCGATCTGGAACTCGACCAGTTCCCTCAGCTTTTCCTCGTCCACCTTTTCATTCTTGAAAGGGGTGACTATGGCTACGATGCTCCCTTTGAACATGGCTTAATCCTCCCGAAAGGCTTGAATTTTTCCTTTCGGGACAGGAATTGTCTTGAAACCTGCCCCGAATAAATATTCCATCTTAGAGAAAAGCCGGGATGCTTTCCCCCTTTATCAAATCCTCCCTGACTTCCCTTTCACGGATCACGGTAAAGGTATCACCCTTGACCATTACTTCGGCCGCCCGCGGACGGCTGTTGTAGTTGCTGCTCATGGCGAAGCCGTAGGCACCGGCGGACATGAAGGCAACCAGGTCACCCTGGCGGAATCGCGGCATCTCCCTGTCTTTGGCCAGGAAGTCGCCGGATTCGCATATGGGCCCGACTATATCGGCCACAACGGTGCCTTCCTGATCCTTGCACACCGCCTGTACGCCGTGGTATGAACCGTACAGGGACGGACGGGCCAGATCGTTCATGGCCGCATCGACAATGACGAAATTCTTCTCTTCGCCCTTTTTGGTGTACAGGCACCTGCCGACCATGATGCCGGCGTTCCCCACCAGATTGCGCCCCGGCTCGAAGACCAGATGGAGCCCCATACCTTTGGTTTCGTCCACGATTGCCTTGCCGTAATCTGCCGGAAGGGGCGGTGCTTCGTCGCTGTACGTAATGCCGAGGCCGCCTCCGAGGTCGAAGTATCTGAGCCGTATGCCTGCCTCGTTGAGGTTGGCGATGAGGCGCTTCAGTTTCTTGACGGTATCGACAAACGGGGATATCTTGGTCAACTGGCTGCCGATGTGGCAATCGATGCCGATCACTTCCACGTTCGTCATTGCGGCAGCCCGTTTGTACTGCCCCAGGGAGCGCTCGATATTGATGCCGAATTTTGCCTTCTTCAATCCGGTCGTTATGTACGGATGGGTTTCCGGGTCCACGTCGGGGTTCACCCTGATGGCGATTCCCGCCTTGGTACCGAGGCTGCCGGCTATTTCATTGATCCTCTCCAGCTCCTCTTCGGACTCCACATTGAACATCAGGATGCCGCTCTTGAGGGCATACTCGATTTCGTCATCCTTTTTGCCCACTCCGGAATAGACAATCTTCTTCGGGTCGATCCCCGCCTTCAGCGCCCGGTAAAGTTCCCCCCCGGAAACGATATCGACACCGCCGCCGAGATTAGCGAACGTCTTCAGTACCGCCAGGTTGGAATTGGCCTTCATGGAATAGCAGATCGTGTGGGGAACCGCGGCAAAGGCGTCGTCCATGGCCTTGTAATGACGTTCAAGGGTCGCATGGGAATAAATATAAACCGGCGTTCCCACCTTGGCCACGATCTCCTTTATAGCCACATCTTCAGCGTACAGTTCATTCCCCTTATAGTGAAAATGATGCATTGCGCTCCTCCAGATATCTAATGGAACCCTCTATTTAAATTCAATTTTTTTTGTGTAAAGGAATTTTTTGTATCACATGGACTGCATAATGTCAAAACTTTACGGGCAGCGGAAAGGCCGCCCGCCTAGGAGCCTGTCGGATCATTCTTCGGGGAACTTCAGCTCTCCC
>DATEVI010000250.1:0-2848 GCA_035281865.1 Geobacteraceae bacterium
TGTTCCGTACCGTATAGCGGAACGATATCATTTGTTATATTTCGTTTTCGTCTCCGGCAAAATGTTGCGTTTCACGATGAAGTTGGCGGTATATATATATTCATCGATATAGTCTCTCTTGCCGTCATTGTTCAGATCAAACATGGAAGCCTTGTCAGTGCCCCGTTCCTTAAGGAACATACTGAATTCCTTCTCACCGGGAGCAATAGACGGACCGATATCCGCAGGCAGCGGCGGAGCGACGGTAATCGGGATTTCAGTGGTGGAGCCGTTACTCAGCACGGTTACGCTCGCCTCGAACACTTGACTGTCAGGAAGTACCTCAACAACCCAGGCCGCTCCCTCCATTTTCAGGGAAACGAGCTTGGCTCCCTTCAGGTAAAAACTGCGAACCGCTTTGACTGTCGTCGGCACCTGGATAATCAGCTTTGCCGGTGTCTTGCCGTCCGAAAGCACTACGGACGGCTCCTGTCTGACATCAGGAATGGTTACCGACTCAAAGAGTGCTGTCAGGGATTGTGGATTTTTTCCCCCCGTGTAGTCGCGGAATGCTTGAAGAACACTCCTGAGAACGACGAACTTCTTTTCTTCGGGAGCCCCGGCAACCGGAACGTCTTTCCCGGGCTGGGGTAAGGCTGGAATCACGGGAGTCCGGTCTTGCGTGATATCCGGGGCGGGAGTTTCGGAAGGAGGGGGCGGAGTTCCCGGCTGTCCCGTTTCATTCGCCGCTTCCGAAGGGGTGTCCGTGGTGACGGTGCCCTGGGATTCGGGACTCATATCGCCCGACGGGGGTGACTCCCCACTGGGAGGTTGGGCCTGTACTTCTTCCGGTTGCGCCGTCCCGGCTTCCCCGCCGGGAACCGCGGTTACCGTGCCTGCCGGGGATGACGCCGCACCTGACGGCTGCGCAGCGCCTGACGCACCCTGCGAGGTGCCGTAAACCTGCGCCTCGGAAAAGACGACGGCACCCATGCCGACGACGGTGGCATGTACACCATGAATTTGGATCGTGAGAAATAAGAACACAAAAAACAGGAAAAGGAGCGTTGCTCTGTTTTTCATCAGCTAACCTCCGCAAAGAGAGGGGACATGGCAAACCATGTCCCCTCCGAAGGCATTGACGCATACTACTACTTCCGCGATGAATCGACCGCGGACCGTTATGATATTCTCATGAATACCGATCCCTTGGCGCCACAGACCATACAGACATCGGGTGCTCCCCTCTCCACGGTATGGCCGCAAACCGGACAGACAAAGAAGTCAAATGGTTCTAAGTTTTCTCCAAGCGAATCGAGAGCCTTCTGGTAAAGACCGGCATGAACCTTTTCCACCTCATTGGCAAACCTGAATGAACGCAATGCCTGAGCACTGCCTTCCGCTTCCGCATCCGCGATCATCTGGGGGTACATCGACTTGAATTCGTGGGTTTCGCCGGCTATCGCCTCTACCAGGTTTTCCTGCGTGGACTTGATCCCTTCCATCGCTCTCAGATGACTGTGCGCGTGGACGGTTTCAGCCTCGGCGGCAGCCCTGAAGAGTTTCGCCACCTGCAAAAAACCGTCTCTGTCGGCCTGAACGGCAAATGCCAGGTACTTTCTGTTGGCCTGGGATTCGCCTGCAAAGGCCTCTTTCAAATCATTCAGTGTCTTCGGTCCGGTTGACATGTTGATCCTCCTTTAAGAGTTCTGATTAGTGCACTGCATAAATTGACCTTACTGCCCCTGCCTGAAGTACCTCTAAAGTCTAGTCAAATCCCTGTGCTTTTCCTCGTGTGGGTTGATATGGATCATGACGTCCCCGACGTTCGGATGGTTATGAAAAATCTTCCTTTTCACCTCGGTCGCTATGTCATGAGACTCCTTGACCGTCATCTCCGGGTCC
Organism: Geobacteraceae bacterium; assembly: GCA_035281865.1. Classification (GTDB taxonomy): domain Bacteria; phylum Desulfobacterota; class Desulfuromonadia; order Geobacterales; family Geobacteraceae; genus CAIWTU01. The sequence goes on from DATEVI010000250.1 coordinate 1,885, forward strand.
ATGTCAAGCTTGAGATCGATGAGCAGGAATTGACCTGAGCGGCGCGCCTTGATCTGGTGGACATGCTCCACTCCCTTAATACCTTCGGCCAGCTTGGTTATTGCGCGGATCAGTTCGTCGGGGGGTCTTCCGTCCATCAAATCATAAGCCGAGGATTTGAAAGTTTCGACGCCTATACGAAAGATAAAGAAGGCCGTGATCCCCGCAGCAAGCGGGTCCATGATCCGTGCGCCGAAAAAGGCCCCGGAAACGCCGACCAGGGTTGCAACGGAAGTAAGAGCGTCTTTGCGGTGGTCCTTGGCCAGGGCCATTAGCGCCGGGCTCTCCAGCCTTTTGCCGATGCCACTGGAAAAGCGATACAGCCACTCTTTCACCACAATTGTAACAACGGCGGCCAGAACCGCAACAAGTTCAGGCGATTCCGGAGTACCTTCCAGTACAGAAAGAACAACTCGGACAAGAATACCGATTCCGGTTGTAAAGATAATCAGGGAAATAAAGATGGCGGCTAGACTCTCAGCCCTGCCGTGCCCGTAAGGATGTTTCCTGTCCATCGGTCGTCGACCGATCCTGAGGGCGATATAGGATGCCAGAATGGCAATGAAATCACATGCGCTTTCCAGGCCGTCGGCAAATACAGCCTCCGAGTTTCCATAGGAACCGGCGGCCAGCTTCATCAGCATGAGAACGGCGTTTATCCAGAACCCGGTTCTGATCACCCTGTCGGCGCTGTAGAAACGCTCCTGCCCGTGAAGTGGAGTGATTTGCTTAGTCAATCCGCAACCCCCTCAAGCAGTATCTTGATCCCGTGTCACGATGCAACTGCAAGCAACCGTTCTGCCTATTGCCCTTTACCCAACCGGCCCTGTTCTCGTGTCTTTTAGGTCCTTCAGCCTCATCTGTACAGTAGTTCTGCCGTTCCATCTGTTGATGTCGAGGGAAAATGCCGCATCGACGGGACCAG
>DATEVI010000251.1:0-3572 GCA_035281865.1 Geobacteraceae bacterium
GTTCTGCTCAAGCCCAACATGCTTGCGGCGAAACCTCCCCAAGCGGCGGTTACCACCCACCCGGAGGTGCTGCGGGCAGTAATAGAACTGGTCAAGGAATCGGGCGGAATTCCGCTCGTTGGAGACAGTCCCGGTGTGGGGAGGTTCAAAACCGTAGCCGAAAAAAGCGGAATGCTCCAGGTTATCCTGGAGACCGGCGCGGAACTGGTCGGCTTTTTCGAATCCGTGGAAGTACCCGCATCAGGGATGTTCAAGCGGTTCGAACTCGCCCGGCCCTACATGGAAGCGGACCGGATCATCAACCTGCCGAAGCTGAAAACCCACGAGATGATGACCATTACTTGCGCCGTGAAAAACCTTTTCGGTGCCGTGGTGGGACCTGAAAAGGCGGCATGGCACCTGAAGGCAGGCGCCGACCGGGAAATGTTTGCCCGGATGCTGCTGGAAATATATCAGCTGAGAAAACCCGATCTTAATATCGTTGACGCCGTTACCGCCATGGAAGGAAACGGGCCGGGAGGCGGCGATCCGCGCCATGTGGGCCTTCTGCTGGCCGGAGTCAACCCGGTTGCCGTGGATATGATTGCCGGGGAGATCGTCGGCATCCCGAAGAAGCTCCTGTACGTGGAAAGTGCAGCGGCCAAGCTCGGGCTCGACGGCGCGAACCGGGAGAATGTTCTTACCACAGGCGTGCCGCTCGAAGAGACGATAGTCGGGGGATTCCGCCTGCCGCACATTTCGGACGTGCAATGGGGACTTCCTCCCTTTCTCAAAAACCGACTGCGCCGGTACCTTACCTCCCGGCCCTTTGCCCTTGCGGACAAATGCCGCCTGTGCGGAATATGCAGGGACGCCTGCCCGCCTGGGGCAATAGAGATTAGAGACGGTTCGCTGCACATTGACCATGATCGGTGCATCAGCTGTTTCTGCTGCCGCGAACTTTGCCCCCATGGCGCCCTGGGGGTCAGGGAAGGCCGTCTCATGAGGTTTATCAAGAAATACATATAATGCAATTTCTGCGGTTGACATTTGCAGGGGCAGACATTATCATTTAACAGAACTGAATAAGTAACAGGCCAAGAACTTCCATGAAGTTGGTTCCACGCCACCCTCACAGGTGCTGTTTGAATGCAACTTCCAAAAAACCAGAAAGGAGGAACATATTATGTGGACTGCACATTTCATGATTCGCCCGGTATCTCGCTGCAAAGAAGGTTGTCCTAGCTAGCCCGCCGCTGCAAGGCGGCGGGCGTACTCTAAAATCCGGTCTGCGGCTTCCCTCCGGAACGGCAGACCGACAAAAAAAGCCCCTGTTTCTTGGAACCAGGGGCTTTTTTATTCCCTCTTTTTCAACATCCTGCTTGTCTTTGCCGTCGGTACGGCATTCCATGGATCGTCGGGCCAAGGGTGTTTCGGATAGCGCCCTTTCAACTCCCTTTTTACCTCTCGATATCCGTTTTCCCAAAACCCTCTCAGGTCCCGCGTCACCTGCACGGGCCGCCGGGCCGGGGAAAGCAGATGCAGCAGCAGCTTCACCCGTCCCCCCGCTATCGCCGGTGTATCGCCCAGGCCGAACATCTCCTGGAGCTTGACCGCCAGGACAGGGCCGTCGTCCGATTTATAGTCGATCCCTATCCTGTTTCCGCTCGGCACTGTAATGTGCGTCGGCGCACGTTCATCGAGAAGGCGCTGCTGTTCCCATGACAGGAACGCTTTAAGAGCGGCGAGAAGGTCCACCGAAGCGAAATCCCTCTTGCTCCTCGTTCCGTTGAGAAACGGTCCCAGCCATTCCGGAAGAGTTTCGAGAAGCCGTTCCTTGCCCATGTCGGGCCAATTCTCTTCGGGAAAAGCCTGCCGGACCTGCCGGACCCGCCCCAGTAACTGAGTTGGGGCACCGTCCCACCCGAGACACTCCATGCCGGAATCGTGGATGACGGACAGGAGGACCGGTGCGGCGTCGTCGTCCGAAACCGTTGTCTGCCGCCGGACAAGGACCGCTGCACCGACATTCTCCTCCGCCAAGGCCAGCACCCGTTCCTGCCCCGTATCCCAGAAGACCCTTTTCTCTTTCACGATCCTGTCGCCGCATTCCGTTCGGACCAGGTCTTCGGTCAGCGCGCAGGCCTGATGGATAATACCTTCGCCTTTATCGCCGGCATCTACATGCACCGCAAGAATGAGCGGCCGGTTGCGCACGCCGCTTTTTCGCGAGATGCGCGCTCCTCTGCCGTTCGCAAGGAGGTATCTGTCGCTGCCTTCCTCCCGCTGCCGGGCGATCCGGTCCGGATAGGCCGCAAGGAGAAGACGGGCCGCATCTTCCGCACCCAGATTACGCCCGTTTTCGATGGCCGACTCCTCCGCCGGCACAGCTCGCTGCACCTTTACCCTTTTTCCGGTCAGACGGACAAGCTGTGATGCCGCACGCTCAACTGCACGAAAAGCCGTCTCGTAAATCATCCCTCCGGGTCGCCTTTCACTCCCGTTCAGCGCTTCGTACCGCTCAAGCAGGTCCGATTCACATGCCGGAACCGTTTCACCCGGTCTGTGACGCAAGATGTCCCGTTCCGCCAGCAGGGCCGCCAGGCAAGATGCCGCGCCCGCCAACCCCAGGTCCATTCCGCGGATCAGCATTCGCGCGAGGCGGGGATGAACCGGAAATTCCGCCATTCTCCGGCCGATTACGGTTGGGAGACCATTCCGGTCGATCGCCCCGAGATCGAAGAGCAGTTCCTTCGCCGCAACAATGCTAGCGATCGGAGGGGAATCGAGCCAGGAGAGTGAAGTAGGGTCCTGTACTCCCCAGGCGGCGAGTTCCAGCACCAGCGGGGAAAGATCGGACACGGTAATCTCTGGTGGTGAGAAGGCTGTCATGGCATCGAAGGTATGCCTGCCGAAAAGACGGTAGCAGACACCCGGGGCAAGCCTTCCGGCCCTTCCCTTTCGCTGCTCGGCGGAGGCCCTTGATTCCCTGACCGTCACCAGCCGGTTCATGCCGTTTGCCGGATCGTGGCGTACCATGCGGGACAGTCCGCTGTCGATAACAACCTGCACCCCCTCGATTGTCAGGCTTGTCTCGGCGATGTTTGTGGCCAGCACGACCTTTCGCCGTGAAGAAGGCTGAACGGCTTTTTCCTGCTCATGGAAAGACAGATCACCATAGAGTGGGCTGACTGACACAGGGGAGGAGCGCAGCTCATCCGCAAGCAATGCACTGCAGGCACGGATTTCGGCAGAACCCGGAAGGAACGCCAGGATGTCCCCTTCGGTCTCCGACAGAGCGCGACGGATCGCCGCACACATTCTGACAGGGAGTTGTGTGTGGTCGGTATTTTCCAAGTAACGCTCTTCTACCGGGAAAGACCGGCCCGTAGAGGTTATGACGGGAGCATCTCCGAGGAGAGTTGCCACGGAACGACCATCAAGGGTCGCCGACATCACCAGGATCCTGAGATCGGGTCGTACCTCCCGCTGAACCTCCAGGCAGAGGTCCAGTGCCAGATCCGCCTGCAGACTCCTCTCGTGAAACTCGTCGAAGATGACCATGGCCGTGCCTTCCAGGCAGGGATCGTTCT
>DATEVI010000252.1:0-2996 GCA_035281865.1 Geobacteraceae bacterium
CTGGCCGAACTGGCGGATCAGATCATCAAGGAAACAGGATATGAGGATCGGCTCAGGGAGGATCGGAGCGAAGAGGCCCAGGACCGCCTCAACAACCTGCAGGAGCTGCTAACCGCCTTGGAGGAATTCGAGCAGAAGAGCAATGACAAGACCCTGTCCGGCTTTCTCGAACAGGCAGCGCTGGTCTCGGACAATGAAACGGAGGAGGGGCCGAAAAGCGCGGTAACCCTGATGACCCTGCACTCCGCCAAGGGGCTTGAATTTCCGGTGGTTTTCATGATCGGCATGGAGGAGCGGCTGTTCCCCCATGTCCGCTCCCTGGAAGACAGGGAACAGATGGAAGAGGAGCGACGCCTCTGCTATGTGGGTATGACCAGGGCCAAGGAGCGTCTGTTTCTGACCAATGCCCGCAGAAGGCGAACCTTCGGGCAGGAGCAGTACAATACTCCGTCCCGCTTCATCGGGGATATACCCAAGGACCTGCTCGAAATGGAAGAGGAGTACCAGGCCGGATTCGGCTTCGGGTACGATGCTGAGTATGAGCCGGCAGGCGCCGAAGGCGCTGTCTCATACCCCACGACGACCGGGGAGAAGACATACGGCCACAATCTGGCGTCGGTTCTCACCGCTGAGTCCGCACCGCAGCAGGTCCGCGAGGTGGAGATAGTCCCTGACGAGCCGGCTGAAGTTTTTGTAGGGATGAAGGTGCGGCACGGTAAATTCGGGCTGGGAACCATACGGTACATCGAAGGCAGAGGTGACCAGCAAAAGGCGGTTGTCTGGTTCAACTCGGTCGGCCAGAAGAAACTGCTGCTCCGCTTTGCCGGGCTGGAAAGGGCATGACATATTGTTTTTGCCTCTCTTTCGTGCTACAAAAACAGGGGCAGGGAAAACCCATCTCCTTGCATTTATTAACACCACCGATTCTGTAGGGATGCCCCTTGCGGGTATCCTTGCTGACAGTGGCAATGTAGTCAGCAATGGCAACGAGGGTACCCGCAAGGGGTACCCCTACATTTATATATAATTACATTACCATGCAGATGGAGCACCTGATGAAAATCACCAGAGAAGAGATAGATCATGTGGCGAGGCTCGCCCGACTGGAACTTACAGAACAGGAAAAAGAGATGTTCACCGGCCAGATGGACGCCATCCTCGCCTACGTGGACAAGCTGAACGAGCTGGACACCGACGGCATCATTCCCACCTCCCATGCCGTACCCATGGAAAACGCATTCCGGGACGACGTCGTGCAGGAATCCTTTGGCGCCGACAACGCCCTGCTTAATGCGCCGGACCGCGCCGACAACTTCTTCCGGGTGCCTAAGGTTATAGAATAGGCGCAAGATGTGAAGAACAAAATTGTAGGGGCGATTCTTGTAATCGCCCTCCGGCTGGGCGAACACAAGGTTCGCCCCTACGATCCGGTTCCTTGGGCCCGAAAATACTTGGAGACAGGAACACATGAAATTATACGAACTTACCATCCATGAACTGCACGATAAGCTGAAAAAGAGGGAGGTTTCCTCTGTCGAGGCCACCAGATCGGCACTGGAGCGTATCGATGCGGTCGAAGGTACGGTAAAGTCCTTCATTACCGTTACGCCTGAAGAGGCCCTGAAAAACGCGGAAGCTGCCGACAAACGGATCGCCGACGGCAACGCGGATGTTCTCACAGGCATCCCCGTTGCGCTGAAAGACATCTTCCTCACCACGGGGATCCGGACCAGTTGTGCCTCCCGCATTCTGGAAAACTTTATTCCCCCTTACGACTCCACGGCAGTGGCGAAGCTGAAGGAAAAGGGCATCGTGCTGGTCGGCAAGCTCAACCAGGACGAGTTCGCCATGGGCTCCTCCACGGAATCCAGCTGGTTCGGCATAACCAGGAACCCGTGGCATCCCGATTACATACCGGGAGGATCGTCCGGCGGTTCCGCGGCGTGCATTGCTGCCCGTCAGGCCACGGCCACACTCGGCACCGACACCGGCGGCTCGATCCGCCAGCCGGCTTCCCATTGCGGATGCGTGGGGCTCAAGCCGACCTATGGCAGGGTTTCCCGTTATGGCGTGATAGCCTATGCCTCCTCCCTCGACCAGGTGGGACCGATCACCCGCGATGTCACCGACTGCGCCATCATGCTCGGCGCCGTGGCCGGGTATGATCCGAAGGACTCGACGAGCGTGAATCTTCCCGTGCCGGATTATTCCAAGTCCTTGGTCAACGATGTAAAAGGCTTGAAGGTAGGTCTCCCCCGGGAATATTTCATAGAAGGGCTCGATCCTTCGGTGAAGAAAGCAATGGATGAGGCGATTGCCGTCTATAAAGGACTTGGCGCCGAATTCACAGAAATATCACTGCCCCATACCGATTACGCGGTCGCCACCTACTACCTGATCGCAACCGCCGAGGCCAGTTCCAATCTGGCGCGTTATGACGGCGTACGCTTCGGCCACCGGAATCCCGATGCGCGGGGGCTTATCGACATGTACATGGTGAGTCGCGACGAAGGGTTCGGCTCCGAGGTGAAACGACGCATCATGCTCGGCACCTATGCGCTTTCCTCCGGATATTACGATGCATACTACCTGAAGGCGCAGAAGGTGCGCACCCTGATCATGCAGGACTTCATCAAGGCCTTCGAGTCGGTGGACGTGATACTTACCCCGGTTGCACCGACCCCGGCATTCAGGATAGGGGAAAAGATAAACGATCCGTTGCAGATGTATCTGTCCGACATCTTCACCATCCCCGTCAACCTGGCCGGTACGTGCGGCATTTCCGTGCCCGCGGGCTTCAGCGACGACGGTCTTCCCATCGGCCTGCAGCTGATCGGCAAGCCGTTCGGCGAGGAAAGCATACTGCGCGCCGCCTTTGCCTTCGAGCAAAACACGGAGTGGCACAAACGGAAGGCGCAGATTTAGTAATTCGATTAATTGGAGATTCCCATGAAATACCAGGTCGTCATCGGACTGGAGGTCCACGTCCAGCTGTT
>DATEVI010000253.1:0-3297 GCA_035281865.1 Geobacteraceae bacterium
AGGGGCGCACCCGCGTGTGCGCCCTGGTTTTGGGCAGACACATGGGTCTGCCCCTACAGGCGAAATGAGCTTAGAGCAGCAGAAATACGCCATCCGGAGCGAACGGAGGATGCCTGCAACTGCCGAATCTTGGTTGTTATGTTAGTAAAGTGTACTACGGGGATATCAGGTTGCAAACCTGTCGTGCCGGTGAGATCCGGTCTTTCGCTATCTTTCCCGTTCACTGTCAGCCCCTGTTTTCTCTGTCCGGGATCTGACCTGTGAAATCCGAAGGGCTGGAGGCTCGTAATCCACGGGAAGATATTCATCGGGGATAGTCGTCCGGTTTCCGTCCCTGATCTGGGAGTAATGGGGTGACATGATCTCCACACCCGCCTCGTTGAATTTGTCCTGGATGTTCTGATGGAGATCGGAATAAATAGTTGCCATCCGCTGCGGCTTGTCGGTGAAGGCGTTTAATTCGTAGGTCACGAAAAAATCGTTCAGGTTGGTCTGCAATACGAACGGAGAAGGCAATTCCATAATATGCTCCGTGGCGAGAGCCGCGGCGATCAGGAGGTCATGGACCGTTCTCCATGGGGCATCGTAACCGATTGTGACGCTGGTATGGAGTATCAGACCGTATTCCCGGGCCGATGAACTGAAGTTCGTGACATGGCTGCTGAGGACCATGGAATTGGGGATCGTTATATCGACGTTTTTGATGGTTCGAACCCGCGTCACCAGTAGAGTTTTCTCGGTTATGTCTCCGATGGTTTCGGCGATCTGCACTCGATCCCCGATCCTGAATGCCCGGGTATAAGTGAGAAAAACTCCTGCCACGACATTGGCCACGGCCGAGGTGGAGCCGAGAGAAAAGAGGACTCCGAGGAAGATGGAAACCCCTCTGAAAGCCGGCGACTCGGAGCCCGGAAGATAGGGGAAGGCTACGATCGCCGCAAAGGCGACCAGGAGAAAGCGAACAATCTTGAACGTGGGGATTGCCCATTCCGAAAAGAAACCCGGAATAGATACGGTTCCTTTCTCCACTTCGGCAAAAAAGAACCGGGTCAGCTTGATTGCGTAATAGGTAACGAGGATAATGACGGCGAGAAAAAAGATGTTCGGCAGATACTCGTAGATCGCCCGGCCAATCACCTGAAACGGAGTGAGCATGTAGTCCAGGAGCTTTGCCGCGAACCCCCGTGTCCACGGAAAAAAGCTGAACATCAGGGGAATGTAGAAATAAAGGAGCAAAAGGACCAGGAAAATGCGTACACCCCTGGCTATCCCCTTGAGGAGGGCTGCAATCTGGTCGGCGCGAATGATCTCCAGGGACTGAATCCGGATCGACCGGATCCTGGTGCCGCGCCAGAACTCTATCTTGGTATAAACCTTCGGAAACAGCACCTTGAACAGGATCAGCAGCGCAATGAGCACCACCGTCGTGATGGCGGAGTAAATGATGCCGGAAATAAGGCTGCGGGGACTGTATTCCTCCCTATGTTTCTCCAGTGCTTCGCTGATTCTTCGGCTGTATTCCCCCGCCAGCTCCTGCCTGGATCGCCCTTCCGCCCTGGCGTCCGAATCGGTGACACTCATAATTATCAAATCGTCCACGACGATGTCGGTCGTAGTCTCGGAATCGACGACCGAGACGGCTTCGGGACGTACCAAAGAATCCCCGGCCAGTTTGTCCAGTTTTCGCATGATAGCCCGTGCCCGGTCCTCAGGGGCAAAGGAGAGCGCTCTTTCCCGGACATAAAAGAGCGTCCTGTTGTCCAGTACGACTGGAGAGGGGGGCGAAACGGCTTCCTGTTTGACTTCAGCTGAGGGGGCTTTTTCCTGTGGGGCGGCCGAGATGTCTGCTCCACAGAGCGAAACGAAAAGAGCAACGAGAATTACCAGTTTTCTGCCCATTTCTTCTCCTTTTCGCTTTTACAGTCTATCCGTCTTGCCTCTGGTCGCCATCCGCCCCCACCAGAATCAGTTGCATGTCCATCACATTTGTACCGGTCGGGCCGGTAATGAACAGCTCTCCGGTTCTTTCGAAAAAGGAGTAGGAATCGTTGTTCCGGATATACGCCTCCGGATTCAGCCCCATAGTCCGCCCCCTGCCGGCGGTTCTCCCGTCGACAACCGCACCTGCCGCATCGGTTGGCCCGTCGGTACCGTCGGTACCCGCGGAAAGAAGGGTGATGCCGGAAATTCCCTCAATTTCCGCGGCAAAGGAGAGGGCGAGTTCCATGTTCCTACCCCCCTTCCCTCCTCCGGTTACGGTAACAGTAGTCTCCCCTCCGGAAATGAGGCAGAGAGGGGTGCCTGACCCGGCGGTTCGTTTTACCGCCACCGCCTTGTGGGCAAGCCATTTACCGGTCTCCCTCGCTTCGCCGGATAGCGTGTCCGCGAGGATTTCCGTACGAAGCCCCAGCCCTTCGGCCTTTTTCCGCGCGGCCTCCAGGGCTGTCCCGTTGCTGCCGATGATTCTGTTAGTAACTTTATGGAAGAGAGGGTTTCCCGGTTTCGGTGTCTCCGGCAAACGCCCGTTTTCTCCTCCGAGCAGCAGTTCCACAACCGATTCAGGAACGGTATTTAGAAGGCGATATGTTGCCAGCACGTCAAGGGCATCGCGATAGGTCGTCGGGTCGGGGGCCGTGGGACCGGAAGCGATTACGTCGAGCCGGTCTCCGATAACATCGGAGAGAATGAGGGAGATGCCCGTCGCCGGGTGGATGATTTCCGCAAACCGCCCCCCCTTGACCCGGGAGAGATGCTTTCTGACGGTGTTGAGTTCATGGATGTCCGCCCCCGCCTTAAGCAGCAGGTCGGTTGTTTTCTGCTTTTCAGCCAGAGAAATTAAAGGATGGGGGGAAACGAAAAGCGCGGAACCTCCACCGGAAATGAGAGTTACGACCAGCGTCCACTCGTCTGCCCGTCCGACGAGGTCCGCAATCCGTTCGGCAGCTCTTTGTCCGTTCTCGTCGGGGATCGGGTGTCCTGCTTCGAACACCCTGATTTTTCCCTCTTTTCCAGGGTCACCGTGTCCGTACTTGGTGACAATTACCCCTGTTTCCAGGATATCCCCAAGGGACTCCTCCACTGCCTTTGCCATGGAAGGCGAAGCCTTGCCGAAACCGATAACGAGGAGTCTCTGAAAATTCCCTTTATTGTAAAGGAAGCGAATATCGGCGCAATGGCGCAAAACGGCCTGGTACGGATTTGCCGCAGCCACTGCGGAATAGAATATTTGTTCGAGGATTAGACGGGCATTCTCCATGAAAGGACTATATCATCCGGAAGAAAGACTGCAACGGGAGG
>DATEVI010000254.1:0-8133 GCA_035281865.1 Geobacteraceae bacterium
CACTTGGCCCGTCCACTGCCTGCAGGATTCAGAGGGCGCCCGTTTTCATCCCGACCTCAGACTTCCGGACGATTTGCTGATCTTCTCCAAGGGCATGCATCCCGAGAGGAACGATTCGTATTCCGCTTCTCAGGCCGTAACCGATGATGGGCTCATGTTGCACGAGTTTCTCAGACAAAAAGGCGTCAGACGGCTTCATGTCTGCGGTATCGCCACCGATCACTGCGTCAGGGCGACGGTTCTCGACGCGCTTGCCGATGGTTTTGCGGTAACATTGCTTAAAGACGCCGTTCGTGGTGTCGACCTCAATCCCGGCGACTCCGAAAGGGCAATTGCGGAAATGATCGCCGCAGGGGCCGAAGTCGCGGAAATCCGCACCCTGGAAAAAAACTGAATCCTCCCGTGCAACGCCCGTAAACCCCTTCCCCCGGATAGACATCCAATAAAATCAAAGCTTTGACATATATCTGCAAAAACGTTACAGTAACCATAAATTTTTCCACGAACGGAATCGAACAGCCATGATAAAGACCAATAACCTTAACGTCAAAGGCATTACCACGGTAATTGCCCCTGCCGATTTGCGGCAGGTCTTCCCTCTCTCACCCGAAACGGGAGAATTCGTCAGTATCAGCCGAATTCACATCAAGAATATCCTCAGGGGTCTGGACCCCCGCCTCATGGTGGTGGTCGGGCCATGCTCCATTCATGACCCCGATGCCGCTCTGGATTATGCGGAAAAACTGGCGGCGCTTTCCATGGAGTTGTCCGACCAGCTTTTCATTGTCATGCGCACCTACTTTGAAAAGCCACGCACTACGGTCGGCTGGAAGGGGCTCATAAATGATCCGCACATGGACGGCACCCATATGATTTCAAAAGGTCTGGGTATCGCCCGCAGGCTGCTGTGCAAGATAAACGACATGAAACTTCCGGTGGCTACCGAAACACTCGACCCGATTACTCCCGAATATCTGGCCGACCTTATCTGCTGGGGAGCAATTGGGGCACGCACAACCGAATCCCAGACCCACAGGGAAATCGCCAGCGGTCTGTCATTCCCCATAGGATTCAAAAACGGCACCGACGGTAATCTGCAGATAGCCGTGGACGCGATAAAATCAGCTCTCCACCCCCACAGTTTCCTCGGTATCAACCGGGAGGGTCGAACTTCAATCATCCACACCGCCGGCAACCCCGATGTGCACATTGTGCTTCGCGGCGGGAATAAAAAGGTGAACCATACGCCGGAGGACATCGAAAAGACCGAGGAAATGCTGGAAAAGAACGATCTCTTCCCGACCATTATGGTTGACTGCAGTCACGGCAACTCGGCCAAGGACCATGAGCGTCAGCCCGTTGTTCTCCGGGAAATCCTCGAACAGATAAAATCAGGGAACCGTTCCATTTCCGGGGTCATGATAGAGAGCAATCTGGAGGCTGGTAGCCAGAACATTCCGAAAGACCTTTCCCAACTCAAATACGGGGTCTCGATCACCGACAAATGTATTGATTGGTCAACCACGGAGACGATGCTCAGGGAAGCGCATGATGTGCTCAAGGCCTGCGGCGGGCGCCGCATCGCCGTATAGGCAGGCTTAAATACCCACAACTTCAGATATTGATCAAGGCAACCTTTGCACCACCCAAAACGAAACCCTCTCCACTTACCGGAGAGGGTTTTTTCGTGCGTCCGCCCTTTTGCTGCTCCCAAACGACGACGAAAATCCCGATTGACTTGAACATCCAGGGGTTTAATATGTAAATAAGAAACGATGCTATTTCCTGTTTGCGTAAAAAGCTGCAGCGCTAAACGATATGGGAGGTGGCCCATGAAACTGCTTATATCTGCTCTTGCCTTATTACTCATTGCCGGCTGTGCGCATGTTTTCAGCGAGACGGCGAGCCGGCAGGTCGACCCGATGATTACCTTCGACCAGTTGAAGAGTGATGCAAAACCGTTTATTGGAAAATACGTGAAGGTGGGGGGGATAATCGCAGGCTTGAAAAATACCGAGGAAGGTTCACAGCTTGAAATAGTCCAGTTCAAGCTGGGCAGTGACGACATTCCCGACGAGTCCTCTGCCTCTGGTGGCCGCTTTCTGGCGGTCACGCCTGATTACCTTGACAACATGGTTTACAAGACCGGGCGCCCCGTGGCCATTATCGGCGAAGTCAAGGGAATGAAGACATTGCCGCTCGATGAGACGCAATATACATACCCCCTGGTTTCCATATCAGAGATTCATGTTTGGAAGAAATCCGAAGCATATTATTATGCGCCGCCGTATTACTACAACCCGTTCTTTTACCCCTACTCGTGGTACGGACCTCCGTACTGGTACCCGTACGGTTACCGTTATCGGTACTGGCGGTGAGAGATGATCCAAAACAAAAGGTCTGCCGCATGGATCGGCAGACCTTTTGTTCATACCTGGATGACAACCCGGCCGTTATTTGGCGGCCATCATCATTTCCATTAGCCTGAACCCTTCATCAACGAAGAGCCCCGTAGCCTTGGCCGAATACTCGTCAAACCCTTTCAAGTCGGCTTCCTTGCCGTTTTCACCACTATAAATGACAAAAGGCACCGGTTCTGAAGTATGGGTTTTTATCCGCAAAGGGGTTGGATGGTCGGAAACGCACAGTATACGATAATCCCCGAATCTGCCGATTCCCTCAAGGATCGGACCGACTATTTTCGCATCGAAATCCTCTATAGCCCTTATCTTGTATTCGAGGATGCCCGAGTGGGATGATTCATCCGGGGCTTCCACATGGAGATAGACAAAGTCACCTTTCTCCAGAGCCTTGAGGGCCGCTTCCGCTTTCCCGTGGTAATTGGTGTCGACGTAACCCGTCGCTCCGGGTACTTTTATGATGTCGAGACCGGCGTACACGCCAATCCCCCTGATCAGGTCTACCGCGGAAATCACTGCTCCGGTCAGACCGAACCTTTCACGGTAGGTCTGCATCTTGGGCGCTTTCCCCTGCCCCCAGAGCCAGATGGAATTGGCCGGCAGTTTTTTGCTCTCCATCCTTTTCTGATAGACGGGGTGACTCGCAAGAAGCTCGCGCGTTTCCGTCATTATCCGTACGAGCCGCTCCCCACCCTCACCCTTCGGCAGGAATTTGTCGATGCATTTGCCGGTGATGTCGTGGGGAGGTGTGGTTTTCATCCCTTCCAAACCGTTACGCCAGACCAGGAGATGACGGTAACTAACTCCCGGATAAAACTGGAACTCATCGTCTCCGAACTCAGTCTGAAGCGTCTTGACAAGTTCGCTCCCCTCTTCGGTGGAGATGTGACCCGATGAGTAATCGCGCATGTACAGTTTGCCGCCTTTGGTCTGCAAATTGACCAGATTAAGGCGAAAGGCAACGTCCTCCGGACCGAGTTCGACGCCTATGCTTGCCGCCTCCAACGGCGAGCGGCCGGTGTAGTAGACAGACGGGTCGTAGCCGAACACCGAAAGATTTGCCACGTCACTCCCCGGCGGAAAACCGTTGGGAACCGTTTTCGCCAAACCGAACCTGCCCAGCCGGGCCATGCGATCCATATTAGGAGTTGATGCGAACTGCAGTGGCGTCTTGCCGCCGAGAACCTCGATTTTTTCGTCAGGCATACCGTCACCAAGCAGTACGATATATTTCATGGGGCGATCCTTTCCATATCAAATACTACGCCATAGCTGAACATTGCCGCCAACGGCGCGTCATCACATTCATTAGACAAATTATACTCCCAATTTTCTACAAATAAACATGAGCGGGCACCTGTGCCGCATCTCACCCCCGTGGATGAAACTCTGCATGAATCCTTTTCAGCCTTTCCCGGCTGACATGGGTGTAAATCTGTGTCGTCGAGAGGTCGGCATGGCCCAGCATGATCTGCACGCTGCGCAGATCCGCTCCGTTCTCCAGAAGATGCGTTGCGAACGAGTGTCTGAGGGTATGGGGTGAAATCCTTTTCCGTATCCCTGCCTGCAAGGCCCTTTTCTTGATGATGTTCCAGAATGCCTGGCGCGACATCCTGTCCCCCAGTCTCGTAAGGAACAGGAATTTGTTATCGCCGCTTCTGTCCTGATCTTGCCGAATCGTACGCACATAGGAGGCTATGGAAGCCGATGCCGATTCACCCATGGGCACCAGACGCTCCTTATCCCCCTTGCCGAAAGTGAGCAGATAACCGGCCGTCGTATTGACATCCGCAAGCCTGAGTTTTACCAGTTCAGACACCCTCAGTCCGGTCGCATACAAGAGTTCGAGCATGGCACGGTCACGCACGTCCGTCGCATCGACGCCTTCCGTGGCCCCCAGCAGCAAATCGACTTCCCTGATATTGAGAATCTCCGGCAGTTTCCTGAGGGTTTTCGGCGCCTCTATTATCGTGGAAGGGTTGGCTTCGCAATAGCCTTCAATGACCAGAAACTTGTGAAACATGCGCACCGAAGAAAGGGCCCGAGCCCTGCTCCGCGCGCCAAGTCCTGCGTCCTTCAAGGCGGCGATGAAGGATGCAACGTCCAGCGGCTTGATCCTTTCCGGGTTTGCACATCCCCGCGACTCGAGGAATTCCAGGTATTTTAAAATATCACGGCTGTATGATTGCAGGGTATTATCAGCCAGGCCCTTTTCTACGACAAGATAGTTTAGGAATAGATCGAGGTACTCATACATGTGCGAAGCCGTCACTTCTCATCGATCGCCTTCAAAAGCCGATTCTTGATCTTATCCAGTTTTTTCCCGTCAATTATCTTGTGTCCGAAGATATCCCTTACATAGAACACGTCGGCCACCTGGTCTACCTTGGTTGAAATTTTGGAAACGCCGATGTACAACCCCAGAGCAGTGAGGGTGCTCGTAATCCTGTACAGAAGGCCGACCTTGTCATGGGTAAAGATATCGAGAACCGTATAATCATCGGACACTTTGTTGTCGATCTCGACAACCGTGGGAAAACGCGGTTTCGGCCTCTCGGTAAGAAGCATCGGACTTTGTCTCTTTTCCACCAGGGATTTCACCCTGACTTTTCCCTGCAGAACGAGAAGCATATCCTCATCCAGCTTCTTCCACCGGATCTCGTCAGTTACGACAAAACCCTGCGGCGAATTTACCTGCAGGACATCAAGTACCTTGCCGTTTGTGCTTGTATGAATCTGCGCGCCGAGGATGTTCATGCCGTTCGCGGCCATGACCCCGGTTATCATGGAAAAAAGGCCATGCATATCGAGAGTGCATATGCGGTAGCTGGAATAACCTCTCTCCGGTTCGTGTGTCACCTGCGACACGAAGGTCGACCCACTCAGAGACAAAAGCATTCTGACATGTGCGGCAAGGACTTGAGGAGGATTGGACAGCAGGTGGCGGACACTCAGCGACTTCAGTTCATCCTTGACCTGGACAACCGGGTAATCGGTATCGAGTATCTCCAGCACCTTTCTTTTTACCTTCTTTACCCTCTCGCCGCGGGCTTCGAACTTGAAGTCGCCGCGTTCAAGGACATTGAACACCTTTTCATAAAGCTCCTGAAGCAACAATGCCTTCCACTCCGTCCAGACATCCGGGCCGACCGCCTTTATATCGGCGAAAGTGAGCAGATAAAGCATTTTTACATTCTCGCTCTTGACCATCTGTCGGGCGATCTGGATGATCATCATTTCATCATGCAGATCACGTCTTTGCGCGATATGGGCAAAAAGAAGATGGTTTCTCACCAGGAATTCGAGGAGGTCGCTCTCCTCCCGTGAAAGCCCCATACGACGCGCTATGGTAGGCATCATGGCCGCGCCTTTTTCCGCGTGTCCGCCTCCCTCTCCCTTGCCTATATCGTGAAACAGTACCGCCAGTATCAGAATCTCACGTTTGTCGATTTCGCCGGCAAGCCGGGTAAGCAGCGGAAGCCGCTCCCTGTATTCGCCGTTCCACAGCTTGACCAGTTCCTCAACGGCAAAAAGTGAGTGAATATCGACAGTGTAGATGTGGTAAAGGTCGTGCTGAACCTTGCAGTATACCCTCTCGAATTCCGGAATGAAACGGATGAGAAACTGCAGGTAATGCATCATTTTCAAGGTCTCGGACAAGTCTTTCCGCGACCGGAGTATGTTGAAGAATGACTGGTTTACTTCCTTGCTTCTGCGGAACTTGTCATTTACCAGGTGCAGATTGGTTCGAACCAGTTCTTTGGTCTGCATGCTCAGCGGTACTTCGTGCTTCTGGGCATATTCGAATATCTTCATCAACCGGGACGGATCTTCCCTGATGACATCCCCGTTAGGAACGACAAGTTCCCCGCGGGCGATGTACATTCCTTCCCCTACATTTCTTCGCTTGAAATAACCGAACAACTTGCTGGAAGAGTCTTCATGGTACAGGCATTTTGCTGTGATCAGTGACCAAAACTGCTCCACTTTCGTGGCGTGGATGTAGTAGTCCCGCATGAATTCCTCGACAGCGAGCATTTTGCCGCCGTCGGCATAACCGAAGAACGCGGCCAGATTATTCTGCGCATCGAAGGTGAGTTGGTCGTTCCTGCGCCCTGAAAAATAGTGAAGCTCATTTCTCATGCGCCACAGATATTCCAGTTGCTTGAAATAATTGACCAGGTCCTCTTCCAGGAGCACACCCTTGATGATAAGTTCACGCGGTTCAAACACCTTGTATTTGACCTTGGCCAGCCACAAAGCGGAATGAAGGTCACGCAGACCTCCCTCCCCTTCCTTGATGTTCGGTTCCAGGAGATACACGGAAGAGCCGTATTTGTCACGCCGTTGCTCCAGTTCGGCAACCTTTTGTCGAATGAAAGCGTCGCTCCCCTTCGCCATGATCCGGGTCAGGGTTATCTTGCGCAGATCGTTGAAGAGGGCTCTGTTTCCGGCAAGAAGTCTCGTGTCCAGAAGCGCCGTTTTTACGGTTGCATCGGAATTGGCCATTTCGATACAGTCGTCGATGGTTCTCACCGAATACCCGACATCCAGCTTCATGTCCCACAGGAAATAGAGGATCTTGTTTGCGACGTCCTCGACCCTGCTGCTGCTTTTGCCACTGTATAGAAACATGAGATCGATGTCGGAATAGGGATTCAGTTCTCCCCGTCCGTAGCCGCCGGTTGCTATCAGGGCAATGGATTCCCTGCTCCGGCGGACCCGGTTCAGGTCGCTTGCGATACTGCGAAAGAGTTTGCTTATGAGCGTGTCGGTCATGGCGGCAATAGACTTCACCACCCATTCGCCTGAAGCTCCGGCGCGATGGGCGGCCTTTATTTCTTCGCCGTACAGATTGAGGAAGTGTTTCCCGGCGGATAGATACAGAGGCCTTTTCTCTTCGA
The DNA here is from genome assembly GCA_035281865.1 of Geobacteraceae bacterium. Taxonomy (GTDB): domain Bacteria; phylum Desulfobacterota; class Desulfuromonadia; order Geobacterales; family Geobacteraceae; genus CAIWTU01. Next base: position 7,325 of record DATEVI010000254.1, read on the forward strand.
AAGAAGCCCTGCCCGAATCACCGAAATCCTGATGCTCGTCCGGGAAAAACCGGTTTATATCAAAGTTCATATATGCGTATCCAACCGATCCGACTGATCAAATTAATTAAACCAACTACCCTTACTTGAGCCCGGAAATATATCCTTTGATACCGTCAACAATGCCCGCCACGGTGGCATCCTGATATTCGTGATCTTTGAGCCGTTCCTCTTCCTTCTCGTTGCTCAAAAAGGCCGTTTCTACAAGGATGCTGGGCATTGTTGCGCCAACCAGAACATAAAAAGGACCCTGCTTCACCCCTAGATTTCTGGCGTCCTCGTATTGATTGCCGATTTTCCTGTGCAGGGCCCTCTGCACATCATCAGCCAACCGTGCCGAGTCATGCAGCTTGTGGTTGGCCATAAGATCAAACAGTATCGTCTGGAGGAGACCAACTTTTTCCAGCGAAGTGTTGTTCTCCCGCGCAGCGACCTGTTTGGCCTTTTCAGTCTTGGCAAGATTGAGGTAATAGGTCTCAATGCCCGAGGAAGACCTGTTGAGTGCGGCATTGGCATGGACGGAAATGAAAAGGTCCGCGTTGACCTTGTTCGCTATCGCGGTGCGCTCTTCCAGCGGGATGAATATGTCCGTTGAGCGTGTCATAACCACGTCTATGCGCAGGTCCTCCCGTATTTTCTTCGCCAGCTTCACACCCATTTGGAGGACGACGTCCTTTTCCATCGTGCCGTTTGCACCAATGGCGCCCGGGTCGTGACCTCCATGCCCCGGGTCAACCACAATCCTTCGAATTTTCCCCGCCTTGAACACC
>DATEVI010000255.1:0-2790 GCA_035281865.1 Geobacteraceae bacterium
TGGCACCTGCGGATGCGGGGCTGCCTGACCCGGCTGGGACAGGAGGCTGCCGGCGGAGAAGCGGCCCCGGAACTGGAGTTCCGGACCGGGGAACTGGAGGCCCCCGGCGAAAACGCCGGAGGGAGGAAACGGAAGGTCGTCTACCTCTGCGAGGATGATCCGTTTCTACGACCTTCCCTGGCAACACAGATCGGCTGTTTCGGTTTCGAGGTATCGTCGTTCGGCGACCTGGAGCAGATGCGTGCCGCCGTCCGCAACTCGCCGCCGGACGCCATCGTCATGGACGTGATCTTTCCGGACCGTGCCCTGGGAGGGGCCGAGCTGATGCTCGACATCCAGGCCGAGCGCGACGACCCCATCCCGACGGTCTTCATCTCCTCGCAGAACGACCTCACCGCACGTCTGTCCGCGGTACGCGCCGGCTCCAGCGCCTATTTCATCAAGCAGGTCAACGCCACGGATCTCTGCGCGGCCCTTGCCGGCCTCACCTCTCTGGTGAAACAAGAGCCGTACCGGGTCATGATCGTGGACGACGATCCGCGGCTGGCCGAGTTCCACGCCCTGATACTTCAGGAGGCGGGCATGATGACCAGGACGGTTAACGACCCGTTGCAGGCCCTTTCCCCCCTCTTCGAATTCCAGCCGGACCTGATCCTGATGGATATGTACATGCCCGGCTGTAACGGGATGGAGTTGGCCAGGGCCATCCGCCAGATAGGCGCCTGTTTCAGCATCCCCATCGTCTTTCTTTCCAGCGAGACCGATGCGGACATGCAATTTCACGCCATGTGCATGGGCGGAGACGAATTCCTCACCAAACCGATACAGCCTCACCACCTGGTGACTTCGGTTGCGGTGCGGGCCGAGCGGATGAAGATGATCCGTTCCTTCATGGTGCGGGACGGCATGACCGGTCTCTTCAATCACACCACCACCAAGGAGTACCTGGGAACAGCCCTCGCCCATGCCCAAAGAAACCTGGACGAGCTCTGCCTGGCAATGATCGACGTGGACCGCTTCAAGATGGTCAATGATACCCATGGACACCAATCAGGCGATCGGGTGCTGATCTCCCTGGCCCGGCTGCTGCGGCAGCGCCTGCGCAGCTCCGATATCGTGGGCCGCTATGGGGGGGAGGAGTTTGCCGTGATACTCCCGGACTGCAACCTGGACCAGGCGGTCTCCGTCATGGAGCAGCTGCGTGAGAGTTTCGGCAACATCGATTTCCAGACAGGGGATACTACCTTTTCAGCGACATTCAGTTGCGGCGTTGCCCCACTGTCCCGTTTCAGAGACGCCACATCACTGTGCAAAGCCGCCGATGAGGCGCTTTACGCGGCAAAAAACGGGGGGCGCAACCGGGTGGTGGCCGCATGATGCCGGTTACCCGGTACAATCAATTGACCGAATTCCCCGTCAAGCAGAAGCAAAACAGGGACTGAAGGTGAAGAAAAAGACCCCCGGTATCAGCGTGATTCCGGGGGTCTTTTTGTAATCTGTTCAGGCACAATGTGAAGGACCCGGTTCTTGGGTCCGCCTTAATCTACTTGATTTCAATCTTGCGTGGTTTGGCGCGTTCCGATTTGGGAATTCATAGAGTCAGAATACCATTGGTTAAATCCGCTGTTGCTTTTTCGTGGTCGAGGCTTTCAGGTATCGAAAACTGCCGGTAGTAGGAAGCAAGCTCAAAAATACAAGTCAATGAATCTCTTGATCAGTACGCCATAGAGTTCCGCATCTTCTTCCAATGCGAAATGTCCCGTATTCAGCAGATGGATCTCACATTTCGCCAGGTCCCTGCCGAAAGCCAGCGCCCCATCAACCGTGAAGAAAAGGTCGTTTTTACCCCAGGCAATAAGTGCGGGAGGCTGGTGCGTGCGGAAATAATCGTGCCACCGAGGGTACTCGTCCAGGTTGGTCCGGTAATCATAGAATAGTGATAGCTGAATCTCGGCGTTTCCGGGACGTTCAAGGAGGTATTGGTCCATGTTCCATGTGTCGGGAGAGATGGCTTCCACGCAGCGACAACCCTCAATATACTGCGTTCTTGTAAAACTTTTTGCAAGAAGCCCCAGTAACGCCTTCCCGTTCTCGCTGCTTTTCTCCAGCCAATATTTTCTTATCGGCTCCCAGGCAGGGGCAAGTCCTTCTTCATACGCGTTCCCGTTTTGACTGATAATTCCTTTTATTCGACCAGGGTTCCGGACCGCCAGACGAAACCCTACGGGCGCGCCGTAATCCTGGACGTAGATGAAAAATGTCTCCAGACCGATAACGGTGAGAAATTCATCCATTACCGCCGTAATCGCATCAAAGGTATATGAAAATTGATCCATTGCGGGTTGCCCGCTGTTGCCGAAGCCGGGATAGTCGGGGGCGATGATCCGAAAACGATCCGCCAGCAGGGGCATAAGATGCCTGAACATGTGGGAAGACGACGGAAACCCGTGCAAAAGAAGCAATGCCGGAGCATCCTTCGGCCCGGCTTCACGATAAAAGATCGGAATGCCCTGTACATCCACGTTTTTGAAAATGATCATGACTGCGCTCCTTTCATACATTGATTATGTTTGCAGTATCGTATACTCTCTCATCACTGCCCGATTCGCTGCATTTTCATTGGCCGAATTCCCCGGCGTACAGGATTTCCGCGCGCACAGCCTTGAGAACCGTCATTCCCTTCTCGACGTCTCTTCGGCTGCTCCTGTCGCACTCTGTTTCGAATTCCCCGGCGAGAAGATGGCTGCAACCATGGATTTCTTCAACAAACGATTTTATTGCATCGTGAAA
>DATEVI010000256.1:0-8367 GCA_035281865.1 Geobacteraceae bacterium
CATCATTTTCCGGAAGTAACCGGTGAAGGTGAGGGAATAAACACCGATAGCCAGAGGACAGACCAGGCAATAGCGGATGAACCAGACCTCCCCTCGTATCTGGGGGAGGATCAGGCAGTCGATGATGCCGAATATTGCATAAAGGAAAATGCCCAGCAACAGGTTCCATCGAGCAAGGGAACCGGTTTTTCTGAAATAGTCTTCGAAAAAAAGGGCTTCAAGATCATCATCTCTAAATGTGAGTGTGGTAGCTTCAATGGGCGCATTATCAATGGATTTCATCGGTTTCCCAATTCAAGAAGGCCAACTCCATGGGCAAGTGAAATTCACTGCTCAGGTCGGCATCATTAAGACCTGGTCGGTCGTAAAATTTATGGGTGTAACGGTGAAATCAATTTAATATGAAACCTGTTTAACAGGCAAGCATTAATGTAGGTACTCCTGAAATGCCTCGTTTTCAGGCATCGTAAGGGTTCAGAGGGGATGATAACCGGCACTTTTTGTGAGAGGGAGGGTTAACAATAACGTGACGTGGCGAAAGGCCCGATTCTTCATCCTGCCGTTTCATCGTGTCGTGCCGGCAGTCCGTACCTGGTCATGCCGAGGGTGAGCATTCTCAGGCCGCTGAAAACAATGCGGACGCCGACCAGGATGCCGACCGCCCACAATCCGGAAATCGGCCAGCCTTTCAAGATGAGGATGCCCAGGAGCAATGAAAGGAAACCGTCAAACAGGAAAATCCATCTCCAGCCCCTTTTCTTCCTCGCCTTGAGGGCAAGGATGAGCAGGCCTGCGCCGTGGGCAACGAAGTATGCCGCCAGCACGAGGGTCAGCATTACCAGACCGAAGGCCGGGTTTGCAATGACGGCGACCCCGGCAGTAATTGAAAGAAAGCTGACAAGGAATCCCGCGATGCCGACTCCCCAGCCCTTCGCCTTGAAGACTCCTGCAAGTTCGATGATGCCGCTCGCGATGAGAAGGCCGCCAACATAGACTGCTGTTGCCGCTCCGACCAGGAAGGGGACCCCGACGGATATGAAGCCGATGATCATGATCAGAACGCCCAGGATCATCAGCCATCCGGACGACGGCATGCCTTCCTTGATCTTTTCCTCCTCCATGGACTCGCTGTCCATAATGTCCTCCTTCTGCTAACACAAAATGTCATATCAGATCGCGGCCTGCGTCGGCCGATGATGGGTGAACCAACCGGCTGCGGTGAAATCAGGGATCCGGTGAAAAGGTATTCAATACTGCTCAAAGTCTAATTCGTTTATTGGGCAAGTCAACAGCATGAGCTCTGCGGGTGTGGTCGGAAAGCAGTCATTGCGTAAGTGTTCTACTTGCTCTTCTGACCCTGCTGGTAACCTTGCTCGTAAGCTTTCTGTTCACTGTCTTTGTGTTTGCCGTAGAGGTATCCGCCTGCCAGACCGGCCGCGCCACCGATCGCCGCACCGAGGCCCGCGTTACCTGCTATCGCTCCGATCACTGCCCCGGCCGCAGCCCCTCCGGCGCCTCCGGTCACAGTCCGCTGCTGGGTGGAAGACATTCCAGCACACCCGCCAAGGGCCAGGCTGATTATTAATAACGATGAAGTCAATATCTTTCGCATAGTCTGCTCCTTTCGAATTCACGGTCTCACGGTTTGCACGGCCACTTTTCCATCAGGAACCTGAACTCCGTATCCACCGGTTTTTCATTCATGTACTGGGGATGGGCCTTTGCCCATTCGACGAACATGTTTATTGCCTCGTTTCGCGAAGGTGCCGGATTGGGTACGCATATCATGGGCTTGAAATCCGGACCGGAGTACGCTGCGGTATAGAAGTCATACGCGCCAACCAGGTACCCGTGGCAGAAATGGATTGCTTCGTCCCGCTTGGGATCATCGGCGGAGGCGGTACACAGGTTGATCAGGTTCAGGGTGGTCTTTGCCTTGAAATCATCTTCCGTCACCATTCCCGCGCCGGCGAGGGCTGGCGCCATAAAGACAGCCGCCAGCAACAAAACAATGAGATTAATTTTCATGGTGTTCCTCCTCTTTTCGTGTTTATGGTCGGGCAGCTTACAGTGATACTTACCGTCCGTCACTTAACTTCACCATTCATTCTGCAAAGATTACCGGCAAGCAACACTAATTTACAACGATGCCGGTTTCAGCGATAACACCTAACTTACTAAACCGTCATGATTAATATTCCGTATAAAATTATGAATCACGGTCGCTACTATTCAATAATTAATATTATATCAATTTATTTTGATTCGGAGAACCGTTACTCAACCGTAGCTTGAGGAATACCAGTCATAAGAGAGAGGTGGCAACACATGTTTTACGGTATCCAACGATACACGGTAATGTAGTGAGTTGCACGGGGTTAGCAGACATGGTGGTAAACATTTTGACAATACGATTTTTTCGCCTGCCTTCCCCCGAACTGCGGCTACCTGCTGTACTTTCCTTCCTCTCCGGAGTAAACTATCATTTTATTTTATGCTCCCGGAGGATTGCGATGAAGTTTTTATGCGGACACGAAAATCCCGTGCAACATGTCTGTCATGTTTTGGTTATTCCCTGCTTCGAGAATTCCGATCAGGAGTCTTACTTCAGCCAGGTGGATGAACAGTTGGGCGGCTATCTGACCGCCCTGTACAGCCGGAAAGAATTTACCGGCGCTCTCAACAAGGTCAAGTTGGTTCATACACTCGGCAAAATATCCCCGGAAAGGGTTCTTTTGACTGGTCTGGGCAAAAGGAAGGAACTCACCGCCGATAAGGTGCGGCAGGCCTGCGGCGCGGCTGCGCAAGCGTTGCGCATACCGGGAGTATGCACCGTGGGAATGCTTCTTCCGGCAGGCGTTGAACATGTTAGATCCGCCGTGGAAGGATTCTCTTTGGGAGGGTACTCTTTTGACCTGTACAAGACAAAGCAGGAAGAAACCGTGGGAATCGAAACGGTAACTATTCTGTGCGACGACAAGGTGTCTTCCGAGGCAGTGGAAAAAGAGATTGGGGAAGCAGAAGCGATAATCGGGGCAGTCTGCTTTGCCCGTGACCTCGTCTCCCAGCCTGGGAATGTCGCCACGCCGTCATATCTGGCGGAAAGGGCTGTTGAGATATCCGGCAAGTATAATCTGGGGTACTACATATGGGATAGGGAGGAGATGGAAAAGCACTCCATGGAAGCCCTGCTTGCGGTTGCCAAAGGCTCGCACCAGCCTCCCAAATTCATAGCCCTGGAATACAGGGGAGGGGAAGAAGGGGTTGCTCCGACTGTTTTGGTGGGGAAGGGTGTCACATTCGACTCCGGTGGTATCTCCCTCAAGCCCCGTGAAGGAATGGAGAAGATGAAGAGTGACATGGCCGGCGCGGCGGTGGTCATGGGGACACTCATGGCGGTTGCCGGTTTGAAACTTCGGGTAAATGTAGTCGGACTTATCCCTGCCGTAGAGAATCTGCCGGGTGGAGCGGCGTTCAAGCCGGGCGACGTCATAAAATCCATGTCGGGGCAAACCATAGAGATTAATAATACCGATGCAGAGGGAAGGCTTGTCTTGTGCGATGCGCTGCATCATGCCCAAACGTACCAGCCTTCGGCAATCATCGACATTGCAACCCTTACGGGAGCCTGTGTCGTCGCACTTGGCGGATTTGCAACGGGCCTCATGGGCAATGACGATCTGCTGAAAAGGTCGCTGGAAAAAGCAGGTCAAGCCACGGGTGAACGGGTCTGGGAACTGCCGCTTTGGGAAGAATACGGTGAACTCATGAAAAGCGACATAGCGGACATGAAGAACTCGGGTGGGCCAACCGCGGGAACCATCTCGGCGGCATGGTTCCTGAAGAATTTCGTCGACACGACGAAATGGGCCCATCTGGACATTGCCGGAACGGCATGGGAGGAAAAGGGACGCCACTACCTGCCCAAAGGGGCCACCGGAACAGGGGTGCGGCTGCTTGTCGAATATCTGAGGAATTCGGTGGCGACATAATCGCTACCGTTTGCTTGTTGATTTTTCTGTGGACAAAAAAAGGGTGCAGCTGATTCAACTGCACCCTTTTTTTTGTCCACTGTTCGGGAATTTACCCTGCGACTGCCTTTGCGGCTTGCGGGATGAATTTCAGGTAAGGATTGGCGTACAGGATGATGAGACAGATGACCAAGGCATAGATTGCCAGAGACTCGATCATTGCCACACCGATCATCATGGTGGTAAGAAGCTTACCGTACGCCGCCGGGTTTCTGGACGTACCGTCGAGGGCGCCCTTGACCGCAAGGCCCATGCCTATCCCCGGGCCTACGACACCGAGACCCATGCCGATTCCTGCCGCAATCGCGCAGATAGAAAAAAAATCCATTGCTACCTCCTCTTTTTTTATATTCTCCTAAACAGTATAGGATAAATGATTATCGTATTAGTGTGCCTCTTCCAGTGAGCCCTGTATGTAGATGGTCGCAAGAAGCATGAAAACGAATGACTGAAGAAACGCTATCAGAACACCCAAGAGCACCATGGGAAGCGGTACCAGGAACGGTGCCAGGGTGAAGAAAATGATCAGGATCAGTTCATGACCGTTCATGTTGCCGAAGAGACGAAATGACAGGGACAGCGGGCGGCTGAGGTGACCGATAATCTCCACGAAGAACATGAACGGCGCCAGCCACCAGACCGGACCGAGGAAATGTTTCACGTACGTTATTCCGTGCACCTTGACTCCGACGACATGGGTGGTTATGAAGACGATAATGGCGCAGGCGACTGTCGTGTTCAGGTTTGCCGTCGGCGGGTAAAAACCCGGAATGAGTCCGATGAGATTGGAAGTCAGGATGAAGAAGGCCAGGGTTGCGATGAGCGGGAAAAAGGGCTTGCCTTTATCGCCCATGTTGTCGGTAATCAGTTTTTCGATTGAGCTGATGAAAAATTCCATGAAATTCTGGAATTTTCCGGGAATCCTTTTCAGCCCGCGTTTTACAACGAAAGCTACGATGAAAAGGATGGCCATAACCAGCCAAGTGTAGGCTATAGCGTCAATTCCCGACTCAGTGGTATATTTCTTCAAGGGTGAAAGAATATCTCGAAAAAACTGTAGAAAAAGAAACGGATGAATGACGTCCATTGAGAGCTAGCCTCCCTTGCCCGTTGATATGTAGACAGTTACACCTATTATATTGATAACCAGGACGGAAAGTCCAAGCAAAAGACCGAGAACGTTGATTTTGAAATAAATGATCAGTGCGGAAACCGCTAAGGCAATCAGCGCCAGACGGAGAATAAACCTGATCTGGGCGAAACGGACCGCCTTTCCGGGCGGAAGCTGCATTGCCCTCTGCAGCGTGAAGTTGAGCCAGTAACAGTTTGCAATGGCAATGAGCCCGCCGGCCAGCACACCTGCTGCAAACGCCCGCGACCCAAAGGCCAGTGACAAGCCGGCCATGACGGCAAGCGACAGCCAGTTGGCGGTGGAGAGAACGGTGAAGATGTTATTTTCCGTTATCTTCACCGGACGAATCTTTCCTGGTTTCTCTTCTGACGATAACGAAGACATTCCGAAAACCGGCGATAATCCCGATGAACAGGAATATGAAAAAGAACAAGTGTCCCGTTCCGAACCACTCGTCGAGTTTCAAACCGATCAAAACGCCGATGAGGATTGCCAACACGACGGAGATGCCGATGCTGGAAAGAACGCCGAGAGATTTTAGAAGTTTCTTTTTATCTTTGTCCACAGGATGTGCTTATATAACATAGCGAAATTAAAAAATCCACTATGAATTTTGACCAGGCTAAAATTTTAACGCCTTTGCCGCTGCTCGAATCGTCTTCTCTATGTCCTCATCGGTGTGGGCAATGGACATGAAGGCTGTTTCAAACTGCGAAGGGGCGAGGTATATGCCCTGTTCCAGCATGGCGCGGAAATATCGGGCAAAAGCAGCGGTGTCGGAATTCGCCGCGGTTGTCCAGTCATGTACTTCCGCTGGTGTGAAGAACATGCAGAACATACTGCCGACTCTTGTGCAGTATACGGGAAAATCCGCTTCCTTGGCGGCATTGCTTAACCCTTCCGCAAGCCGCGAACTCTTTTCTTCCAGTTTAGCATAGAATCCCTCTTCCTGGAGAAGCTTAAGGGTTGCGATACCGGCGGCCATTGCCAAAGGATTGCCGGAGAGAGTGCCTGCCTGGTACACGCCTCCCGATGGCGACAGAAGCGTCATGATCTCTTTTCTGCCGCCAAATGCCCCGACCGGCAGTCCGCCGCCGATGATCTTGCCCAGGGTCGTCATGTCCGGTGTTACTCCGTACAGTGTCTGGGCGCCGCCGTAGGCAACCCTGAAACCGGTCATGACCTCATCGAATATGAGCACGATCCCTTCCTCATCGCACAGGGTGCGCAGTCCCTCCAGGAAGCCTTCCCTGGGTGGGACGGTGCCCATGTTGCCGGCAACGGGCTCCAGGATGATGCAGGCTACCTGGTCTCTGTTGTCGGCGATGAGTGTTTTGACGGATTCCAGGCTGTTGAATGCCGCGGTCAGGGTATGCTTGGCGAAGTCCACCGGTACGCCGGGGGAGTCTGGCACGCCGAAGGTCGCGGCGCCGGAACCGGCTTTTACCAGGAGAGCGTCCGAATGGCCATGATAACATCCTGCAAATTTTATGATCTTGTCCCGGCCGGTATACGCCCTGGCAAGCCTGATTGCGCTCATGGTCGCTTCCGTGCCGGAATTCACCATGCGGACCATTTCGATGGACGGGACCGCGTCAACTATCATTGCTGCAAGTTTCACTTCAAGCTCTGTGGGGGCGCCGAAACTGCTCCCGTTGCCGAGGGTGTCCCTGACGACTTCCACCACCTTCGGGTGGCAATGCCCCAGAATCATGGGTCCCCATGATCCGACATAGTCGATAAATTCGTTGCCGTCCACATCGATCATCCTGGACCCGTATGCCTTTTTTATAAAAAGCGGATCTATTCCGACCGATTTGAATGCGCGGACCGGGCTGTTGACCCCACCTGGAATTATCCGTTGTGCGTCCCTGAACAGTCGCGCGGAAAGCTCACAGTTCATCGCTGTAACCTTTAATGACCTGAATTTGTAATGACTTTGGGTTTGGTAGCATAGAAGACGACATGGTGTCAAGGGTTAAAAGTCCCTGTCATGGCTGAAGATTCAGGCACTGCACGGAACTTGCAAACGGACATGTTTCCTGTTATACAAAGCTTTGTTAACGAAGAAAGTCACGGGCGGAAATGCTCGTTTCTGCGTTGTACGGGCGGTCGCGCCGTAAATCAGGAGGTTGAATGCGGGAGAATACTGAAAGCTCGGTTCATTTCGCGGTGACCATAATCGGCAAGGACAGACCCGGCATAGTGGCAGGTGCCGCCGAGGTCCTTTTCCAGTTTGGGTGCAACATAGAAGATTCAAGCTGCACCATACTTGGAGGAGAGTTTGCCATGATACTCATTGTTTCCCATGAGAAACCCTTCAGTAAGGCGAAGCTCCTGGAGGATTTCAGGTCGTTCGGGGAAAAGATGAGTCTGTCCGTGTTTGTCAGGACCCTGAGCAGTGACGAGGTTCACTATCATGCCCCGGTTGGGGAGCTCTGCATGGTTTCGGTGTACGGATCGGACCGGCCAGGCATTGTATTGAGGGTGACCAAAGAACTGGCGGAGAGGAATATAAACATAAACGACCTGAACACGAAACTCGTCGGAACTTCCGAACAGCCGGTCTATGTAATGATGTTGGAGGCGGTGCTGCCGGACGGCGTTGAAATTGAAGAGGTCGAGAAGATGCTGGAGAAACTTAAAAAGGAGCTCAATGTTGAGATTTCGGTGCGGTCCGTAACACCAGTCTCGCTGTAAACGACATGTCCGCACAGAAAATAATCGTATATCCCCATCCCGTGCTGAAAAAAGTATGCAGACAGGTCGGTGTTCAGAATGAGGAAATTCAAGGGCTGATTCAGGATCTCATAGACACCATGCGGGCGGGGCCGGGGTCCGTCGGTGTGGCCGCGTCGCAGATCGGCGTTACTCTACGAGTCTGCGTGGTTGACGTTTCCGGGAGCAAGCTCGGCAAGGATGCCAACCATGGCCTGCTGATCATGGTCAATCCGGAAATCACAAAAAGGGAAGGCGCTTCCACAATGAGGGAAGGGTGTATGAGTGTCCCCGATTATACGGGTGACGTGGAGCGGGCCACCCATATCACAGTCCGGTTTACCGATGAAAGCGACACTATGCGGGAAGTGGAAACAAGCGGTTTTGAAGCCGTCGCCATCCAACATGAAATGGACCATCTGGACGGGGTCCTCTTCCTCGACCGCATCGTTTCCCTGAAGACGGGGTTGTTCAGGCGCAAAAAGT
>DATEVI010000257.1:0-2843 GCA_035281865.1 Geobacteraceae bacterium
CATTGCCCCGGGATGCAGATATATCCTGGCCACCCTCAACACATCGTCCCTCGTCACCTTGGCGATATTTGCACGGAAGTTTTCCAGATATCCCTCGGGATAATCGTAGTATTCGAGCATGGCCCTCTGGCCTGCAACCGAGGCGCTGCTGGTGAAGCCGAAGATGAATGCGTTGATCATGGAGTCTTTGGCCTGGCCGATTTCCTTTTCCGTCACCGGGGTTGTCGTCATGCCGGCGATGATCGTCTTCATCAGGCCGATGGTCCGGACCGTACTTTCCGCCTTGGTCTCGGTCTCGGCGGTAAAGGTCCCCGGGAAGCGTCGGCCGATGGAGAAGTCGCTGTCCACATTATAGGCGAGGCCCTCTTTGGTGCGGATCTCGGTCATCAATTTCGATTCGAATCCGCCACCGCCCAAAATGAAATTCATGACACGCAGGGCATAGATGTCGGGATTGTTTTTATCGACGCCGAGCTGACCCATCCTGATCACCGACTGGTTGACGTCCTTTTTTACCAGGTATACGGCGGCCTTGGTGTTCTTGTCCGGCACCGGCACCGGAGGAAAGGACACCTGTTCCTTTGTCCATCCGGCGAAGGCTTTGTTCAGCTTTGCCAGTATTTCACTCCTGGTAAAGTCGCCGGCAACAGCCAGGATGATATTGTTGGGATGATAGTACTTCCTGTGCAATTCCACCATGTCTTCCCGGGTTATGGCGGATACCGACTCAATGGTCGGATACCGTCCCATCGGACTGCCGCGGTAGATTTCCTTGTTCAGTTCCCGGTCGCCGACCTCTTTAGGGTTGTCGTTCTCCCTGCGCAATGCCTCGATGGCATTTTTCCTGGCCAGTTCGACCCTGTCCGGACGGAAAACGGGCGACATGAGGACTTGGGAGAATATCTGCAGTGTCCTGTCGAGGTTTTTGCTCAGGCAGGTCAACGAAGCATTTCCCGCGTCTCTGCCGATACTGGATTCGACGGATGAAGCCATGAATTCCAGCTCGTCGTCAATCTTTTCAACGGGCGTGTCGGTAGTGCCGCCGGTGCGCATGACGGCGCCCGTGAGCGCGGCCAGCCCGCTCTTTCCGGCCGGCTCGTAGACGGAACCGGCACCAATGTAAGCGGTGACGGATATTGTCGGCAGTTCGTGATCTTCGAGCAGGTGAACGATCATGCCGTTTTCCAGGACCACCCGATCCGTCTTGGGAATCTCGAATTTCAGGGGGGGAAAGGTCATCGTCCGGGGAGACACGGGCGCGGCGAAAGCCGGTGCAGCGGTGGCAAAAAGTGAAAGAAACAGAATAACCAGAATCCTTTTCATCATTGAGCTGCCTCCCCTTTTGTTATGACCCCGACGGTACGGTTTTCACTGACCAAGTACTGGCGGGCAACCCGGGCCACGTCTTCCGGCGACACCTTGGCGACCTTATTTTTGTGCTCGATCAGGTAGCGCCAGGTTCCCGCCGTTGCCTCGTATTCGGTCAAACGGTAGGCAAGACCGCCGTTGGAACCCATGGAGCGGATTTCATCGGCTTCGAGCTTGTTGAGCACCTTGTCCAGTTCCCTCCGGCTAACCGGCTCACTCTTCAACTTCTCCAGTTCTTCGTAAATGGCCTTCGCCACTTCTTCCACGGTGTGCGGACTCCGGGGCGTGGCGGAGATCAGAAAGAGGTTGGGGTAAATGCTTCCGGGTGCGGTAAAGGTGGAGATATCGGTGACCAGCTGCTTTTCCACCACCAATTTCTTGTAAAGGCGGGAGGTCCTGCCGTCGGCCAGAATCATGTCGATCACATCAAAAACGTAATCGTCAGACGAGGATATTGCGGGCTTGTGGAAACCGATTAATATTTCCGGCTCGGCATCGCCTACCACTTCTATGCGCTTTTCCCCGGACTGTTTCGGTTCCACAACAGCCACGGGCGAAACCGTTTTGCCCGGCGGGATGGAGCCGAAATACTTCTCGACGAGACGTATGGTTTTCGCCGCATCGATATCTCCGATTATGGCCATCACGGCATTATTGGGTGCATAGTATCGGTGCAGGAACGACTCGGCCTCGGTCCGGGAGAGGTTTTCGATGTCCGACGTCCAGCCGATGGTCGGCTGGCCGTACGGGTGAGCGGCGAAGGATGTAGCGAGGAAATCCTCCCACAGTTTGCCGCTCGGTTCCGCTTCATAGCTGCGTCTTCTTTCTTCCAGGACCACGTTGCGCTCCGTGTAGAACTGCCGGAGAACCGCGTTGCTCATTCTGTCCGATTCCATGGCCGCCCACAGTTCCAGCTTGTTCGAGGGTAGGTTGACCATATAGGCCGTGGTATCCCTGGAAGTGAATGCATTGAGGCTGAGACCGCCGTTTTTCGCGTAGATCTGGGAGTATTCGTTGGGCAGCACATATTTGTCCTGTTCAGCTTCAAGGGCGGCGAGTTTTTTTGTTAGGTTTTCGATCTTTTTTTTGTCCGCCTTGTCCCGTTTCAGCTTTTCCGCCATGAGCGACTGTGCAGTCTTCTCAATTTGTTCCATGAGAGGCTTTTCGGCAGCGTAATTCCTGGTGCCGATGGTTTTGGTCCCATTGAACAGCATGTGCTCCAGCAGATGGGCTATACCCCGCTCGTCACTCAGCTCATTGGCGCTTCCCACCTTGTAGCGGACCCAGAGTGCAACAGTAGGTGATGAGTGCCTTTCCACCATGAGGACCTTCATGCCGTTCTTCAGGGTAAATTCCTTCACCTTGTCTTCGAGCCCCTCCCCGAAGGCGGGGGACGTGAGGAGTGAGGCGTAAAGGGTGAGGAGGAAAATTCTTGCAGATATTGTCATGGTTAACCTCGTTTGCGGTAGGGGCGG
>DATEVI010000258.1:0-6406 GCA_035281865.1 Geobacteraceae bacterium
TGTCGCCACAATGGATAACGGACTGCTGGAAACCAGGGACGGCGGCCACACATACAAGGCGCTCTTTCCATCCGCGGGATATCGACAGGATATTAACGGCCATGTGTGGAGAGTCCTGGCCGCGGGTAGTGCCGGGAACAAAATTATCGCGACCTCCTCGCCCTGGGGTGAGGATATCAACCAATTTTTAATAAGCAGGAACGGCGGCAAAAGCTTTGATATCGTCAGGGCGGGGCTGCCGAAGAAAAGACCGCGGATAAACACCCTGTGGGGACTCGGATATCCCAGAGGACTCGCGGTTGACTCGCGAAACCCCGGGAACGTCTATCTCGGCATTGACGGCGATGACGGCGGGGGGCTTTACATATCGAACAATGGCGGAAAGACATGGCGCTACTCGACAGGACAGCCCGGCTCCAAGAAAATTTACAGCGGCCTCGCGGTCGACCCGCTTGATTCGAAGCGCATTTTCTGGGGAGCCTGCGGCGATAAGGGCGGCGTCTACATGTCTCAGGACGGCGGCAACACATGGAGGCATGTCCTGAAGGCCATGAACTGGGTGTTCGAAATAAAGGTCGACAATACGGGAAAAGTATATGCCGTCGGCGATCAGGGGGGAGGGACGATATATGTCTCACGGGATCACGGCGCCACCTGGCAACTCCTGAAAAAATTCCCGAATGACGGCGCGTGCAAAGGGTTCAGTGTCGATCCCGCAGACTGCGGGAGAATGGCGGTAAGCACGGTGAGGTGGGAGTCCGCCGCGGGCGGGAAGATATATTTTTCCGGAGACGGCGGCAAATCATGGCTCGATATGACGCACGGCCTGCCGGAAAGCCCGGGGGCTTCGGCAACCGCATTCGGCAAAGACGGCAGGTCTCTTTATGCGGGACTATATGCGGGCTCCGTCTGGAAAACGTCGTTGCCGCGGTCGAAGCCTGTCAGGAAAAATCCTTAGGGACTTGGAATAAACGGATATACCAGGTTTTGCGCAGTTTGTTCCGAGTCCCTTAAAGAACAGGAGATGGCGCTCATGATGAATCGCAAGATTGCTCTCTTTAATCTGGAAATCGACAATGTGACGAGAAAGGAGGCTGTCACCCTTGTCGACAGACTTGCAGGCGAAACCGACACCTCCTCGAGACATTACGTGGTTACGCCTAATGTCGACCATGTGGTCATGCTGCAAAGAAACAGGGAATTCAGTGATATCTACGCGGGAGCATCGGCCGTTTTCCCTGACGGGATGCCGATCATATGGGCGTCGAGACTGCTTGGCGTTCCCCTCAAGGAGCGTGTAACCGGGGCGGATCTCCTGCCTGACGTGTGCAGCCTTTCTTCGTCGAAGGGTTACAGACTCTTTTTTCTGGGAGGAAGACCCGGCGTAGCCAGAGCCGCGGGTGAAAGGCTCTGCAACCGGTATCCGCCCCTGCGCCTGGTCGGAACGTATTCGCCCCCCTTCGGCTTTGAACATGACCGCAAAGAAAACAATAAAATAATCACCATGATCAATTCCAAGAGACCCGACATTCTGTTTGTGGGATTGGGCTGTCCCAAACAGGAAAAGTGGATTCACAACAATATCGGAAAGCTCGGAATCAACGTGGCGCTATGTACGGGCGCTGCTTTCGATTTCGTCGCCGGCTCGATGAAACGCGCGCCTGAATGGGTGCAGAAAATGGGACTCGAATGGTTTCATCGCCTCCTGTCGGAACCGGGGAGGCTGTGGAAGCGCTATCTTGTCGATGATACGGCCTTTTTGAAAATGGTAATGCGGGAATACTTCGAAAAGAGGAAAAGAAATAGCGACTGAAATCCCCCCTCCCCTCCTCCTACCATGGAGAGGGGATTCATACAAGGGACAAGTGATTTGATGTCGAATCCGTGAAATTGATCGACAAATTCCGACAATTCAATCTGTTATCAAAAATCTTGGGTGAAAGAAAATATTGTAGGGATACCCCTTGCGGGTATCCTGATTTCGGGCACCCGCAAGGGGTGCCCCTACAAAACCCGTCACGGATCCACGTTAAGAGAGTGAACAAAGCATGCTCAAAGAACAGAACGAACTGATCCAAAGGACTGCCGTCTGCATCGATGCCGCGGTCGTCGGCATGGCCTTCATGGTCGCCTTCGTGATCAGGGATTATCCCGAATCCCATTCCCTGCACGGGCTCCCTTCCTTTTCGGAGTGCCTGCCGATGCTGGTCTTCGTCGTGCCGCTCTGGGCCATGGCGCTCTGGGTCTTCGGCGCCTACGCATCGATGCGGGAGAAGGGATTTGGGAAAACATTCTGGGCTGTCTTCGAGGCGTCGCTGGCGGCAACTTTCGTCTTCTCCACCGCCGGCTTTCTGATGAATTTAGATATCCTGTCCCGGACATTTGTCCTGACCCTTTTCGTCACTACGGTCTCTATGCTGACGATCGAAAAATGGGTCACGCTCCTCTTTCTCAGGAACATCAGAAGGAAAGGGCACGACTGCCGGGTGGCGCTCATTGTCGGTTCCGGGACCAGGGCGTTGAAGTTTACGGAAATGATAGAACGTCATAGCGAATGGGGAATCAGGATTCTGGGTTACATCGACGAACCGGAGATGATGGGTAAGACCGTCGGCAAAGGCAGGGTCATCGGTACCCTGGACGATATGGCGCGCATAATCGATAAAAATGTTGTGGACGAAGTCATCTTCACCATGCCGAGGGCATGGCTGGATCGTCTCGATGGATACATAAGGATCTGCGAGAAGACCGGGGTCAAGGCTACCGTTGCCTTCGACCTGTTCGACACGGCCATCGCCAGGCCGTTAATCAGGGAGGTGGACGGATGGCCGCTCCTCACCCTCGACTCGACACCCCATGATTTCCTGCACCTCTCGCTCAAGCGCTGCCTCGATCTCGCGGGATCGGCGCTCGGACTCCTCATCCTTTCTCCGCTCTTTCTGCTCATCACCGCGGCCGTCAAGGCCACGTCGAAGGGACCGGTCTTTTTCAGCCAGACGCGCTGCGGTCTGAACGGCAGGCAGTTCCGGATTTTGAAATTCAGAACCATGGTCATCAATGCCGAGAAGAAACTCGATGAGCTGAAAAGGTTAAACGAGCTCGAGGGGCCGGTATTCAAGATTCGCCATGATCCCAGGATCACGGCCGTGGGAAGGTTACTGAGGAAAACGAGTCTCGACGAGCTCCCCCAACTCATCAATGTCTTCAGGGGAGACATGTCGCTGGTCGGGCCGAGGCCTCCCATTCCCTCGGAGGTGGACAGGTACGAGCGGTGGCAGAGAAGGCGCCTCAGCATGCGGCCCGGGATTACCTGCATCCACGAGGTCGCGGCGAGAAATGAGAAGGACTTCAACAAATGGATGAAACTGGATCTCGAATACATCGACAACTGGTCCTTCGGGCTGGATTTCAGGATACTCACAATGACCGTCCTCGCGGTTGTCAGGGGAACGGGGTGCTAGTAATTGCGAATTCAAAACTTAAAATTCAAAATTCAAAATTTACTCTTTCCGGCCATTCTTGTGCTGGCTTTGTCCGCCGGGGAGGTCCGGGCGGCATTGCTGGGCGATATCCTCAAACCCTTCGCGTCGGTCGAGGAAACGTACGACAGCAACATATTCAGGGTCAGGGACCGGGACCAGCTGAAGGCGCTGACCGGCTCCGACCGGCTCGACGATTTCATTACGGTATGGACCGTGGGGACGGGGATACGCTACACACTCGGCGGACAGGGACTGAACCTTCTTCTCAAAAGAGATTTTATCCGTTACAGCCGGCATGGGGACCAGGATGCCGACAGCGACACGGCAACGGGTAACCTCGCCCTGACCGTTGTCGACAAGGTGAAGATAAATATTGACGGGGTTTATTCGAAAATCCCCGAGTCGAGGGCCGGCTACCGGAGCGCGGGGCTCAACAAGATAACGAATATCGCGGGGGGCATTTCCGCCGGATACGAGACGACGGCGGGTATCGGTTTCGAGGCCGCTTACCGGAGAGTGTGGGTCGATTTCTCTCTTCCGGAATTAAAGGCAAACGAGTATTCCATAGACCGCTATTCCGGGACCGTCTCATACCGGCTTTCCACGGAAGCCAAGGTTTATGCGTCTTATCTGAGGGACTATACAAATTATGATGAAGACTCGCAGTCGGCTTTCGGTCCGGTGAACAACAACAGCGTTTCCGACTCCGTCCGGCTCGGCCTGGACAAGACCTTCAGTCCGAAGACATCGGTCTCAGGTTATGTCGGCTACCTCGACCGCAGGTATAAGGCTTTTTCCGTCAGTGATTTCAACGGCCTGATCGGCAGGGCTGAGGTCAGGTACGGGCTCACCGCGAAGCTGGGGCTTCTGGTAAACGCCGAACGGCAGCTTTATGAAGAGACCTTCACCGACCGGATATACAGCGTCAATGATGCGGTCGGCGCGGACCTGGTTTATCAGATTACCGCGAAAACGAAGGTATCGGTCTTCGACAGGCTGATCTGGAAGAGATTCAAGGACATTCCGGATTCAGGCGTGCCGAAGCGGACCGACCGCCTGAATGAAATAGGCGCCCTGATCGAATGGGCGCCCCTCGGAGGACTTCACCTCAATCTCGGATACCGGTATTCGAGAAGGACTTCGGACGATCACACCTTCGACTTCGACGATCATACCGTGACGACGGGCATAGGGTACGATTTTAGGTAGGGCTGCCCCCCCCTGTGGGCACCCTTATAATGGGCAGGCACGGGGGCCTGCCCCTACGGAACGAATGTATTTAACGCGCTATGCATAAAAGGACTGCCATGAAACAGACAGTAAAATCCATTATGAAACCATTACTTCCGAGTGTCGTTATCAGAACCATGCGTGATGCGCGCATCCATCTAAAAGAGGCCGAGAAATTGAAAACCCGGAGCATTTTCGAAAGGGCGGCGGATGCTCCGCCTTTTCTCGAAGCGGATATGCTGGAAACGCTCCAGCAAAAGTATCCTTCTCCGCCGGAATATGGTTATGACGGCAAAAGCCTTGAAAGGAGAGGATCGGAGCGAGCCGCTGAAATCCTCCGTCTTCCCGGAGCGAAAGAGGCGATCCATTTTCTTGAATTGGGATGTTGGGATGGAATGGTAAGTTGTGTTCTCCGCCGCAAGGGAAAGAATACAACGGCGATTGACAACAGAACCGAAGGATTTGATGAGAGGGCATTCCGTGAAGGTGTGAGGCTTTTACAGATGAATGCCTCTGAAATGCAGTTTGAAAATGAAAGTTTTGATTTTGTATTTTCCTATGACGCGTTTGAGCACTTTGCTCAGCCGGAGCGTGTATTACAGGAAATGACACGAGTGGTCAGAAAGGGAGGACATATCTATCTGGCATTCGGGCCGTTGTACATGTCACCTTTTGGCGAACACGCTTCTCTTTCGATTACCGTTCCCTATTGTCAATTCCTGTTTCGAAAAAGCCTGGTCAACGATTTCACGAGTCAAAAAGGTTTGAAAGTCATAGATTTCGATCATGTCAACGGCTGGTCTCTGGAGGATTACAGAAAGCTGTGGAACGCCCATTCCGGTATTCTTGAAGTACTCAGGTATTATGAAGGCTATGATCTGTCTCATCTGGACCTGATCAGGAGATATCCCTCATGTTTCAGAAGCAAGACGGATTGTTTTGAGAATTTGATTGTTTCAACCATAGAAGTTCTTTTCAGAAAAAGCTGATTCCCGGGAGCACACGGGAATAAAGCAGGATTATTGTTGTATTGCCTTTATGTTGGGTCATGTTATACTGCCGAAAATTTTCCAGGAGGTTACCATGGGCGAAACGGCAGCCATCAATTTCTCGGCGTTCGTGACGGGGCTCTCCCCCTCAGCTTTGACATTTTTCAGAATCCTGTTCGAGAACGCGCAATCAATAGTTATAAAAGAAGGTCCCCAGACCATGTATGAAAAGTCTATGGCCGAAATCTTGAGCAAGGCCGGTTGCAGTGACATGGAAGCCGCGTCAAACGCGATCAGGGAAATTATTCAACACAAGGTCGAGTGCAAGGAAGGCGAATTCCTCTACTTTTTTCCTTTTATGACATCTATCTGCATCGAGAACGGCATTGTCAAGTATAGTCTCCCCCGGGAAATCGAAAATTTCATGCTCCATTTTCCCCAGTTCAATAAGTGATGATGAGACTTAGCAGGGAAACCTGACAGTCAAAATGATGCAAAATGGAAAAGAAATTCCGGAAAAGCGCTCGTTAGCCACGGACCCACACGGACAAACCCTCACGCCTTACTCTCGCATGTATATTTGTCCCGGCTTTGTCTGTGTGTGTCCGTGGCTGACAAAGTTTTGGTTCCGACCTGTCCGGGGTAAGATACCGACAGAAGGAAACACTATCATTTTGCAAACAGTGGAAAATCGATGAATATACT
>DATEVI010000259.1:0-8215 GCA_035281865.1 Geobacteraceae bacterium
GTCCATCTGCTGAGAAATGCAGTCGACCATGGACTGGAAACGCGGGAGGAGCGTCTTTCCGTCGGCAAGACGGCAGCCGGCAAGGTAAGGCTGGAGGTGCGGAGGGAAAAGGACCAGGTAGTCATGACCGTGGCGGATGACGGCAGAGGTATGGACCCTGCGAGACTGATCGAGTCGGCCGTTGAGAGAAAGCTGATCACACCGGGTCAAAGAGGGTCGATTTCTCCCCAACAGGCCTTCATGCTTACCTGTATTCCCGGTTTTTCCACCGCTCAGCAGATTACCGATATTTCCGGGCGGGGAGTCGGCATGGACGTAGTCAGATGTTCCATCCAATCCCTCGGCGGGAGCCTTTCAATCGATTCGTCTGTCGGTCTGGGTACGCGGATTTCCGTGCAGGTCCCGGTGACAGTGGCCATCATCCAGATTCTGCTGGTTCGCTGTTCTTCGCTGACGGTGGGTTTTCCCATCGTGCGGATTAAGCGGACGCTCGAGTTGAGGCGCGGCGAGATCACTACCCGCGGAAAGCAGAAAGTATTCTACCTGGAGGGTGAAGCGATGCCGCTTCTCAGTCTGAATCGTCTTCTGGGTGCTCCCTCCCTGCGTCCGTCCGGCGATTGCATTCCGACCATAGTCACAGAATTGAGGGGAAAGAAAGTCGGCCTGGTCGTCGATCGCTTTGAGGGCCAGCAGGACGTCTTTCTCAAGCCGCTCGGAAGGCCGCTGGACGAGTTGAGGGGCGCAGCCGGCGCGGCAATTCTGGGAGACGGCCGGGTGGTGGTTATACTGGATACGGCCGGTCTCGTGTAGACGGAAAATATGTTAAAGCGTTTGCATGCTTGAGAGACTTATGGCAATATCAGCCGCGCTTTCATCGGAGAGGCGCGGTTTTGCCGTACGGGGCCCGGATTCGGTCGCCGTAAAAATATCAAGGAGGAAGCAGATGAGACGTTCAGGATACATATTTGCCTTTCTGGCGGTTTTCCTATTCACCCCCGTTCAGCAGAAAGCGGCATGGGGTGCCGCAGCGGATCTGAAGGATGTAGTGGCCACCCTGGAGCAGGGCTATAAGGCCTTGAACGATGTACAGGCCGATTTTTCCCAAAAGACGGCTCTTGCCTCCATAAAAAAGGAGCAGCGCGGGTCGGGCACGCTCATCATAAAAAAACCTGCCGGAGCTGCGGCAATGTTTCGTTTCGATTACACGGATCCACGGCAGCAGATAGTCTCAAACGGGAAGTCGGTCTGGTTCTATCTGCCGGAGAACAGGCAGGTCATGGTGAGCGATGTTACAACTCTCCTGGAGGGTAAAAACGGAGTTACGCTCAATTATCTCACCGCCATGGACCGTCTCAGCAGGGATTTCAACGCGAGTTTTGCCGGTAACGGCCGCGACAAAAAGGGTAACTATGTGCTGCAACTGATCCCGAAAACGAAGAACCAGGTGCTGGCCAAGCTCCACATAACCGTGGCGGAACAGGCGGTTGACAAGTTCATGCGGGAGGGGAAGGCAAGTGAACCCTTTCCAGTCGTTTCATCGGTCGTCTATGATTCCTTCGGCACCAAAACGACAATGGATTTCAGCAGAATCAGGGTAAACAAGGGTGTCAGCAATTCCAGGTTCATTTTCAAGATCCCGGAAGGTGTTGAGGTCATCAAAAGATAAATAGCTTCCATCCGGAACAGCGTAAAATTTCAACCCGACTCCCGACAGACACTTTCCGCATGGATACAAAATAATACATATCGGAGGAGCATCAATATGCCGTCATTCGATATCGTTTCAAAGGTCGAAATGCAGGAGGTCGATAACGCCGTAAATCAGACGATCAAGGAGATCGCCCAGCGCTATGATTTCAAGAAATCAAAGAGCGAGGTCACGCTGGAAAATGAAAGCATCAAGGTGCTGGCCGACGACGATTTCAAGCTGAAAGCCGTGGTGGAAATTCTCCAGTCGAAGTTTATCAAGCGGGGGATATCTTCGAAAGCATTGCAGTATGGCAAAGCCGAGTCCGCCTCCGGTGGAATGGTTCGACAGATTATTACCGTCCAGCAGGGGATATCCAAGGAGAAGGGAAAGGAAATAATTTCCGTCATCAAAGACAGCAAGCTGAAAGTTCAGGGGCAGATCCAGGAAGACCAGGTCAGGGTGACCGGGAAAAATATCGACGACCTTCAGGAAATTATCAGTCTGCTGAAAAATAAGGACCTGGGAGTCGAGCTGCAGTTTGTCAATTTCAGACAATGAGAGGCAGTCAGTAGTCAGTAGTCAGTAGTCAGTAGTCAGTAGTCAGTAGTCAGTAGTCGATGGCTTAAAAGGAGAAAAAAGTGGTGGCGGATGCTAACGTACGACAAAAGGTGAGCATGGTCAGTCTCGGCTGTCCGAAGAATCTTGTTGATGCCGAGGTGATGCTCGGTTTCCTGGATCGTGAAGGTTATGAAGTGACAACCGATGAGAAAGAAGCCGACATCATCATCGTCAACACTTGCTCTTTTATCAAGGAGGCAAAACAGGAGAGCATCGACGCGATTCTTGACCTGGCCGACAGGAAGCATGACGGACGCTGCAAGCTGTTGATCGTTACCGGTTGTCTTCCGCAGCGATACCAGGAGGAATTGTGCCGGGAACTGCCGGAAGTGGATATATTCGTGGGGACCGGCGATTATCCGAAAATAGCGGAGATAATCGCTGAAAAACATAAAGTTCCCGGACAGCTTCGCTATACCGGGGATCCAAACCTTGTCTACGATGAGAACATGCCCAGGCTTAAATCTACTCCCCGCTATACCGCATACCTGAAAATCGCGGAAGGTTGCTCAAACTGCTGCTCATACTGCGTCATTCCGGCCCTGCGCGGCTCCTATCGATCGCGGCCATTGGACAAGCTGGTCCAGGAAGCCGAGGATCTGGTTGCGGGCGGGGCCAAGGAAATCAATCTGATAGCCCAGGATGTGACCAATTACGGAGCGGACCTGCCGGGCGGCGAGAGACTGGAAGACCTGATCAGGGAACTGGTGAAGATCGAAGGACTGTACTGGATAAGGTTACTTTATGCCTATCCGGACGGGATTACCGACAGTCTGATAGAACTGATCAGGACCGAGGATAAAATATGCAAGTACCTTGATATTCCCTTGCAGCACATCAGTGACGACATTCTCGTGAAAATGAAGCGCAGGGGAGGAGGAGCGGAGATACGGAGCCTGCTGGCGAAGCTGCGGACGGAGATACCCGACCTGGCTTTACGGACTTCCCTGATAGTGGGTTTTCCTGGGGAAACCGATGAAGACTTCAGGAAACTGCTTCATTTCGTTGAGGAAGTCCAGTTCGACAGGCTCGGGGTCTTCTGTTATTCCAAGGAAGAAGGGACACCTGCCGCTGACATGTCCGGTCAGGTTTCCGAGAGAGTCAAGAGAGACCGTTACAAGAAGATCATGAAGGCCCAGGCAAGGGTTTCCTTCAAGCGGAACCGCCGACTCATAGACAGTTACGAGCAGGTGATCGTAGAAGGATTCAGTGACGAGACGGACCTGCTGCTGAAGGGACGCTCTTCCCGACAGGCGCCGGATATCGACGGTCAGGTTTATATTACGGCGGGAAATGCCATGGTCGGAGATATTGTAACGCTGAAGATCACAGACTCTTCCGACTATGATCTGATAGGTGAAATCGTCACACGGCCGGGTGTTTAGAGGGGGTTTTCGTAACCCGGCTTTTTTCTTGACAAACAGATTAATTACGATATTATTTCGTGACTCAAAACCCAGGATATTGAAAATACGGAGAGAATTGAATGGCGGAAAGGTTGGACGAAATCAAAAAGATACTCCTTCAGATGAAGGCGGATACCCTCAGGGAGATCAGCAAGACGGTCAAATCGACTTCCGATGTTTCCTCAGGTGAGCCGAGCGGGGATATATACGACCAGGCTTCGAGTGAGCGTGACCGCGAACTCGGGTTACTCTTGGGAGACCGGGAAAGGGAAAAACTCCGGAATATCGAAGAGGCCCTTTTGCGCTTTGATGAGGGCGAATACGGAGTCTGTGAAGAATGCGGCGACGAGATCCCCACCGGAAGGCTGAAAGTGATGCCCTTTGCCCGGTACTGCGTCAGGTGCAAGTCTGATTTGGAAAAGATGCAGGCGCAGACAAAACGCTTTGAAGAAGATAGGGTTTACAATGAAGCTTCCTTCGGAGACGAGGACGAGGTCTGAAACAAAGCATTTTCTGTCTCACGGGGATGCAACTTGAATGTTGCGTCCCTTTTTTTTTGGCTGTTGACTGAACTGGCATAATCGAAAAAAAAGCGACCCGAAGGTCGCAAAGGAGGAGAGAAAGACGTCTTTTGCGCTGAGAAGACTCTTTAACGGGCAATGAAGCTGGTTTCACCCGTCTCTCTGTCAATCGTAAATACAACGTGTGTGCCAATTCTCCCGTTTGCCAGGTAAAAATTCTCTGCAAACGCTCCGCATCCCTCCTGGAGCGACTTTTTCAAGTGATAAGTTAATGAAACTTTGGGTCACATGACCAGTGGGAACAAGTGATGGGTGTGTTGAGGGATGGAGAAGCAGGCTGGTTTGCCGTTTATTTGGGCAGACTTTGCCGCGTTTTCAGCATACATATTCCCTGAGACGCGTCATGCCGAGCCGCATCCAGAGATTTTCAA
Source organism: Geobacteraceae bacterium (assembly GCA_035281865.1). Taxonomy (GTDB): domain Bacteria; phylum Desulfobacterota; class Desulfuromonadia; order Geobacterales; family Geobacteraceae; genus CAIWTU01. The sequence continues at coordinate 4,667 of DATEVI010000259.1, forward strand.
TGCAGACCCGTGAAGTTCAAAAAAACTCACGGGTTTTTCTACGACTGCCGCTAAATTGTTTTTATTGTGATTGTTCAGAGGCTTTACCTGAACAGGGTAAAGAGTGCAAAGCCAACCATGCACAGAACAGTCCCCGCGCTTATTGATGCAATGGCGAACTCCTCATCCAGGTTGTATTTAAGCGCCAGGATGCTGGTGATGAGTGCAGGCGGCATGGCGCTTTCCAGCAGTGCCACGTCATAGGGAAGCCCCTTTATTCCCAGGACCGTAAATGAAACGAAGAGCAGCGCCGGCAGAACAATCATCCGCAGGACAAGGCTCGCAGCCACATTTTTATAGTCATGTACGCTCTTCAGAGTGACCTTTATTCCGATTAGAAAAATCGTCAAGGGGAGGGTCGTCCAGCCTGCTACTTTCAGGACCGAGGCAATCGGTGCGGGAATGGTAAGTCCGATCAGATTGATCAGCAATGCGAACAGAAGGGCAATGAAAGGTGGGAATTTGAGAGCGCTGCCAAGACTCTTTTTCCCGCCGGCAACGAAAAAGCCCAGTGTAAGGAACAGGGGAACCATCCCCATCTGGTCGTATATGACGGCGAACGGCAGTCCGACGCCGCCATACAAGGCGAAGGTCATGGGATAGCCGATAAAGCATGTGTTGGGAAAGGTTACGACAAGTATGAATGAGCGGAGCTTTCCTCCGGTCAGCCTGAGGATTCTTCCGGTGAAATACGAAAGGCAGGCGCCTGCCGCCATGACTACCCAGGCAATGAGAACAACGGTAAAATCGGTGTTTTTCAGATCGAGCCCGCTGATTGTCATTATGGTCAGGCACGGGAGAGAGAAGTTCAACACATAGGATGTAATAAATACCGCATGCTTGTCACTGATGGCGCCAATCCGCCGCAGTGCCATCGCCGACAGGAAAGGAATTATGATGAGAAGAAACTTGTCCATGGTGAGGGTGAGAAACAGAAAACCGGAAATCCCGCCTCAAGCGCAATGTGCGTTAGATGCGTATCTCCGGTCTTCATGGCATCCCGATTTACAGGGAAAAACTCAGTACCTTATTTCCTCCACTTCCATGTCCAGGAGATTGATATGCAGCTTTCTGTTGCTTAACGTGGTGCCATGTCCGATCAGTATCTTGCATACCTCGGATACCTCCAGGCTTGCCACGACCGCGGGGGTAAAGGAGGGGTTGCCCAGATCTATCTCAATGCCCTTGCTTTGAACGGAACGGCTGTAAATCTTCCTGAGGGTGTTCTCGCCCGGGAACTGGGTCGCCACGTGGCCGTACCATCCGCCGATTGCTCCGTGCACCATTGGTGCGTCCAGTTCCGCGCTTATTTCGGCCAGTTCCATGCGGACCGGTATGCTGTCCAGTGCATCCACGACAACATCGACTCCCTGGAGCAGGTCGAACCCGTTCATTTTGCTGAAAGATACCTTTTTGGGAATAAAGGTGACGGCAGGATTGATTTTCGATACACGCTCGTAGGCTGCTTCGACCTTCGGTTTGCCCAGGTTCTCGGGAGTAGAGTAAAGCTGCCGATTCAGGTTGTGCTCTTCGAATACATCCGGGTCGATGCCGGTTATTCGCCCGACACCGATCCGAGCCAATTCCTCGATGACATAACCGCCAAGCCCTCCGCAGCCGATAACGGCTACATGACTGCGAAACAGTTTTGCCTGGTCCTTGATGGAAATGGTTTTCCTGTTCCGCTGGTAGCGGGCGGGAAGGAGTCCGGCTTCCAGCACAATCCGTTCAACCTGGGCAAGGGTCATGCCGAAATAGTTTGCCGCGAATTTCTGGTGGTGCCAGGTTATTAGGTCACCATCCGCCATGGCCCGCAGGAAATCACGCATCTTTTCCATTCTATCCCCCGCCGACGAGGGGGAAAATGGAAAGCGTATCGCCTTCATTCAACTGTGAATCCTCTTCCACATGGCGGCCGTTGATGAGGGTCGCTCCGATGTCATCCGCGTTGATGTCCAGTTCTTTGATAATGTCCAAGACGGTTGTACCCGATTGGTATTCCCGATTTTCCGCGGCGAACCGGCCGGTCCGGAACGTGGCGAACAGTTTTACCGTAACGTTCATTCGCTATCCTCCTTAATAGGGTTGTTTGCATATATATTATATGATATTGCAGATGCTCTTCGCCGGAAGAAATAATTGTCGTTCAGGCGGGCGCACGAGGCCTCCGCGCCGCGTGAGGCTAACATTATATTTCAGTCATTCCCGTGTCAAGAAAAATTGTCGGGATGGAGATTTATAATGAAGAGCGGAAAATATCCGTTCGATAGTGGGCGGATTCCGCCTTGGAGACATAGTCAATAATGCTTTCGTATCCAACGGCAAGCATCTCACGTATCCGGCTTTCGTCGACGGTTTCCGCACACCAAGAAACCATATCGGTCAGATACAGCCAAAGCATCAGATCTTCGAAGCGCTCCTTGTTGAACCATTCCACCCCGTTGTTCCGGTGAACCAGCAGGAATTGACTCGCCTTTTCGTCATCAAACAGGGCATTCATCCGTTTCGATCCGGCTTTCGCATCGCGGTCGGCTAAAAAAGCTTGGTGGGTGAGAAGGATTTGCATCATCTGCACCTCGGTTCCCGACCCCCAGAGAGGCGCCAGATCCGTCGTCCCCTGGAATTGGTGGAAGGCAGTCCTTAAGACCCGCGCCAGGCCGAACTGATCCAGCCAATCCGCCGAGCGGACGGCGAAATCCGATTTTCCTTCCAGTTCACCAATCCGATGCAGGATGAGATAGAGGGTGAGGAATAGCCGATTGAATTCGCATTCTTTTCCCTCCAACGCAGATTGCACGAACTGGACGGCCCGGTTCTCCGATTTCCCTTGGCTGCGCATGCCGGTCAGTGTTGCAGCAAATTCGAATTCACGGACAATCCTGTCCGTAATCCCTTCGATGTTTTTGCGATGACCCGTCTGCTCACCGATGGCTAAAAGCAGCGCCGCAATGCCGTTGCGCAAAAGCTCTCTGTTCTTTTCCCTCTCTTCAGCCGATGCGCGAGGGTCGAAAAGAGGGTCCATCCGCTCGGGCAGCTTTGCCGATAATTCCGCAAACGGTGCGATTATTGCGGCATACCTGATCTGTTTCACTTCCTCGTCCAGGCTCTCCACGGGCTGACCCTGAAGTTTGAGGCACAGTTTCCCCCAGGTGCCGTAATCGTCGTCGCGTATCTCGCGAAAATCCAGGAAGGTATGGTATTCATACCCCTGCAACTCCACGTAGAGTCCCTTTTCGGCAAGTTCCCTGCCGTGGCGCAGGTATTCGAGGTCCGTGGAATAATCCCGAAATGCATAGTAATATCTTCCGTCTGCATTGAAGCCGAGGGCATCTCCCAAAGTCTTCCGCACCATGGCGGTCTCGCCGTTAGCATTTTTTACGGCGCTTGCACAGGAAGTCCTGATCCATCCCGCGGTAGTAGCATATTTGTTGTGATATAAAACCAGTCCCCGTTCGTCCCCGGAGCGATTGGAATAGGCGAAAACGTTTTCGTCCACCCGGTCACCGGCAA
>DATEVI010000260.1:0-3929 GCA_035281865.1 Geobacteraceae bacterium
GCCGCCGCGCCGGTAATGCTTGTAGCCTGCATCTCGGTAGTACCGGATCTTTTCATGGGGATGTCTGCGCAGCTCCCTCGGCAACGATGCGTAACGGACGGATGCCCATGGGCCATTGTAATGGGGCGCCGAGTACCAGGCATTGCCCCGGAAGAGGAAGTATGCGTTCGCGCTAAAATAGAGGTCGAAGGGGACGCCTACTGCCGCATAAAATCCCAATTCCGGCGGCTGGATGAACAGGGGGGGCTCCTCGATGACTACGGGCGGTGCGTAAACCGGCGGGGGAGGTGCCGGCACATAAACGGGCGGGGCATGCACGGGAACCGCAACTTGCGGCCGGTTGCTTACGTTTATTCCCACATTGAAGTCGACGTTGGAGGCGTAGGCAAGCGGAGCCGAAAGGGCACCTGCAAACGCCATGCAAAACAGGGTTTTTTTCATGCTGATTATCCTCCTTTGTTATAAATCAGCACCCCGTTTTGCGGCACAAAAAAGCCGGGTGCTGAATATCATGAAGATATTTCGGCAACCCGGCTGTCTTAATAAGACCCTGTGGGCTTTCCGCCCCGTCCTCGCGAACGGTTTAGTATTGTCGTCTATCCATTCTGTTTTAAGTCTGTAACGGAATTTAGCAGATGGCGTGCCGTTTTTCAATGATTAATCGCGGTCGGGAGATCACTCCTGATTAAGAATCACCACCACAATCTTTCCCGTAAGCTTTTCGGCAAACCTTTCCGCGTCGCTTTTGTCGCCGACAATGGCGCCGTAATGCATTGGAATGGCGATCTCCGGGTTGATGTCGATGGCCGCCTGGACTGCTTCATCGGCGGTCATCACGTAGGTGCCGGAAACGGGAAGAAGGGCTATGTCCGCACGGAAGTCCTTCATTTCCGGAATATGATCCGTATCTCCCGCGAGGTATATACGCTGTCCGTCGACCGTAAAAATAAAGCCGACCCAACCCTGGACTTTGGTGTGGAACTGTTTGTTGGTGTTGTATGCGGGTACGGCCTCTATGGTTATGCCGTCCACGGTAATGGTGTCACCCGGTTTTACGGTCCTGATATTGCCTGACAGCTTTTTCGCGCAGTCTTTGGTGGTGACGATTATGGTGTCCGGTCCCTGGATCTTCTTAACGTCGCCCGGTGAGCAGTGGTCGAAGTGATCATGGGTTATCAGGATGATGTCGGCGGTGTCCTTCTTCTTTATTTCATAGGGATCGGTATAGATTGTCTTTTCTCCGGTTATCTTGAATGTGTCGTGCCCCAGCCAGTGAATATTCTCGATCATGGTATCCAACCCTTTCCGACCGGTCATGGTGATTGCCGGTCATTGTAAAATGTAAGCGATTCCGATCGAAAGTCTTCCTTTAACCGCGCCGATGCGGGGAATTTCCTGCAGTTGTTCCCTCGACAGTTCGCCGATGAATCTACTGCAAGAAAAGTATACTTGATTATTTTCGGGAAGAAAGGAGGGTCGTACAGGCCTGTGTGCTCAGCCATAGTTGGCCTGTGATCAATGACTTCCTTCTTTTCTTCTTCGATTGAGTTTGTCTTCGCGAAAGACAACTTTGTTAGTTGCGGAAAATGAAAAGACAATGCTGAACCGGAATTCAATTCTCCTTGACACACCGTCTTGATTTTGAGTATTTGATATGGGCTGCTCACATTAAAACTCATGTTTTTCCGGGATAAGCCGATATGTTCATGTGTATATGCGCAAGGAGCGGAAGTTGATGAAGAAGGGAAAATCATTTGTCGTTGCAGGTGTAGCAGTGCTGGTTGTCCTGGTACTGATTCTATTTGTCACGTCAAAGATCATCATCCTGGGGGGCTTCACCCGGCTTGAGGCTGAAAATGTCCGGCAGGACATGAGCCGTGTCCTTGATGCTCTGTCAAACGAGCTTGTGAATCTGGAAAGTGCGGTGCTTGACTGGAGTAACTGGGACGAGTCTTGTGCGTTCGTTGCCGATGGTAATGCGGAGTACGTGAGAACAAATCTGCCCACCAAAACATTTTCCAGTCTTAATGTCAGTTGCATGATCTTCATGGATTCCGGCGGACGGATTGTCTTCGGCATGGAATACGAACCAGAGGAAGACAGACTGACACCCATTCCGGAAAGCCTGAAAAAACATCTTGATTTGTCCAGATCCCTGGTGGGCATTGCCGGAACGAAAAAAGGGACTGCCGGCCTGATAGTCCTTCCGGAAGGGCCAATGTTGGTATCTGCTCAACCGATACTCACATCCGAAGGAAAAGGTCCAAGGAGAGGCACGGTCGTCTTCGGCCGTTTCCTTGATACGTCGGTGACGGAAAAACTCTCTCGCATTACACACATAAAACTGAAATTTTTCGGAATAAATGACGATAATATTCCGAGCGGCATCAGAGATTACGGAAGGTTGCGAACCGGCGGAAACCCCGTCATCGTCAGAAAGAACAGTGAGGAGAGCATTTCCGGATTTGGCATGGTTAAGGACATATACGGCAATCCTGCACTTATTGCCTGTGTAGATTTGCCGCGAACGATCTATCAGAGCGGGAAAAAAACCATCTATTATTTCATGGCGTGGATAACCTGTCTGGTTGTCGCGTCCTTCATTTTAATCCTTATGCTGTTCAAGAAACTTGGCGACATCACTGACCGGAAAAGGATGGAAAAGGAAATGCTCAGGGCGCAAAAGCTTGAATCCCTGGGTGTGCTCGCCGGAGGCATAGCCCACGACTTCAACAATCTTCTGACCGGAATTCTGGGAAATATTTCCCTTGCCCGGATGCATCTCGATCCCGGGGGCAAGGCTTATGAAAGGCTGGAGGGAGCAGAGAAGGCATCGGAGCGGGCCAGGGATTTGACACAGCAGTTGCTCACTTTTTCAAAGGGTGGCGCTCCCGTAAGAAAAACCGCTTCAATAACGCAACTGATCATGGATTCCGCGGGCTTTGTGCTGCGGGGTTCAAACGTCAGATGTGATTTTTCACTGGCGGACGACTTGTGGCCTGTCTCGGTCGATCAGGGCCAGATCAGCCGGGTCATAAACAACCTTGTCATAAATGCCTGTCAGTCCATGCCGGACGGCGGAACAATAAATGTATGCGGTGAAAACTATACAACATTGCCCGGAGACCTTCTGCCGCTGAAAGAGGGCAGGTGTGTCAGAATTTCCATAAGCGATCAGGGAATGGGTATTTCCGAAGAAAACCTGCAGAAAATCTTTGACCCCTATTTTACGACCAAGCAGAAAGGAAGCGGGTTGGGCCTTGCAACCGTCTATTCGATCCTGAAAAACCATGACGGATACGTTGAAGTGGAATCGAAAGAAGGAACCGGGACGGTATTCACCATATATCTTCCTGCGTCGGAAAATGTTCCTGAAGTAGAAATGAAAAGTGAAGAGAAAAAGATGCCTGTACCCGGCATGGGGCGGATTCTTGTCATGGATGATGATGAAATGATCAGAGAGATAGCGTCTGAAATCCTGCATTATCTCGGGTATGACGTCGTTGTGTGCGGTGACGGTTCCGAAGCAGTTGATCTGTACAGGGTGGCGAAAGAGTCGGAAGAACCTTTTAACGCCGTTATTATGGATTTGACCGTTGCCGGCGGAATGGGCGGCAGAGAAGCCATGGTGAAACTTCTTGAAATAGACCCGCAGGTAAAGGGAATTGTATCAAGCGGATATTCAAATGACCCGATACTTGCCCGGTACAGGGACTACGGCTTTTGCGCAGTGATGGCAAAACCGTACAATGTGGAGAATTTCACTGAAATCGTGCAAAATTTGTAGCATTGAGATGCCCTCGCGCAGGAATGATCAGCGGAACCTTGACGATGTGCCGGGCGAAAACATGCTGCTAATGAAAAAATGATTTCAGTTCTCGTCACTTTGTCCGATAAGTATCATTGTTTGTAGGGCAAGTCGTTTATTA
>DATEVI010000261.1:0-13768 GCA_035281865.1 Geobacteraceae bacterium
TTTTATTGTGGAAACTCCTTCCCCGGGGTCTCCAACTTCCGTCTTCAGGTTCAATCTTTCCCCCAAATTAATCTCCGTGAAAAGACAAGGCGTCGGCCTTGTCAAAATTATTGTAAACAGGTACAGTCTCTTGAATGAGCAGAGAAAGACCCATGGCAGAAGAAGCAGGGAATAGACCTGGAGAAAAGAGAAGGCGCGTTCGCGCCGTCTGGATTATTGCCGCTCCGGTTCTTTTCCTTTTCTTCCTGTATTTTGCTGGGAAGCTTTTTCTGTCCACCCCTTACGCAACGGGCCTGATCTCCGGTTACCTCAGCCATACTCTGCAACAGCGGGTAGACGTGACAGGCATCAGACTGTCCGGAGTGACGTTATCCGTTCAGGGTGTTGTCGTTTCAAATCCCGATGGTTTTCCACCAGGTGCGTTGCTCAGTGCGAGGTCCCTGCGCTTCACGCCAAATCTGCCGGAAATCCTGACCGGCAAAAGGAGTCTCACTCTTCTGCAGATCGAGGGACTGAAAATTGATTTGGACAAAAATGCCGCAGGTGAATGGAACTTCGTACGGCTCATGCGCCATCTGACCCGGCCGAAAGAGAGGCCTGCCGCGGAACTCTCCATAGGCCGCCTCGTATTCAGGGATGTTTCCCTGAGGGTCGGCGATGTTGCCTTGGAAAAGCTTGCGCTGACGGTGAATGATCTCTCCACGAAGGGCCTGGTGAACTCGAAGCTGCTTTTTACCGGCGCAGATGAGAAGGGAAATCCGTTCCGAATTGCCGCGGAAGGGCGGCTCGGGAAGGACACGGACATCCATCTCTCCTTCGATGCGCCGAATTTCTTCCTGGGGACCTTCGATGAGATGGTAAAGGGAAAATCGGTGATTGACATGGGAAAAGGAAACGCGCGCCTATCCCTGGCCGTGCGCTATCGTTCCGGAGAAGCGGTTGCAAAAGGTTACGCCGCCTTCGATCATCTCGGGATTGTCGTAAAACAGCGGACTGTGCCCATACGAGGTGTATTGGATTTTTCGGCCGGATACAGCGCTGGAAGCGACGAGGCGAGACTGGACCGTATGTCCCTTGTTCTGAACGACAAGATAAGAGTTGCCGCCTCCGGGACGGTTCGCCATGTGAAGGGTGAAAAGGAGTTCAGTGCCGGCATATCCTGCAACGAGATCAGCCTGAGGCAGATAGCGGCATTCCTTCCGAAAGAGACCATAAAGGATATGTCGGTGAATGGTTCAGTGACATGCAGGGACCTGCGACTGGCCGGCAACCGGGCGAAAGGGATAACGTCCGGAGGAGGCAAATTTTCACTGCGTAACGGTGAGGCCGTAAATGGCTGCCGCACCCTGTTCCAGGGTCTGTCGTCAGATGTCGTGGTTTCACGGGTTTCCCGTGGATGGAAACTGGGGGGGGCGCTTTCCATGAGAGCGCCTACCGACATGCTGCCGATGGAGAATCTGGATGCCCGCTTCATCGGCCGTTTTTCCGATGCATTCCGACCGCTCTCGGTAGAGATTCCGGCGTTGAAGGCGAAGTTGAAGGGGGTCCCGGTGCATGGAGAGCTTACCTTCTCGCCGAAAGCGCGGGATCCATACAGGGGAACGCTGTACGCGAAGAATGTGCCGCTTGCAGCCTTCAACGAACTGATCGGCAGGAAGGATATAGTATTTTCTTCGGGAACGGTTGATCTCACCATGCGGGGAACAGGACGGGGACCGGCATCGTTCACCGGCGAGCTGGACGCCCGGCTGTCCGGGCTGGAAGGAAAGATATCCGGCAAGGACTGTGCACTTAAGGACGCTGATATTGCATCCCGCTTCAGCAGATCAGGCAGCAGGGTGACCGCACGTGGCAAGGCGAGCGTTGTCGGTGGTGCGTACGCCGGGAGGAATTTTTCAGGCTCTTTTGCCTACTCACTGGCCGACAGGGCATTTTCACTGACTGGCGGCAAGGCTTCTCTTGATAGTGCCGGTATCCTGTTTGCAGATATAAGCGGCAGGATTCCCATGGGGGAAGCAGGTGTGACCGGAACCCGCTATCCTTTATCCTTTACTTTTACCGGCCTGGATGTGACAGCCGGTGAGTCACGCATCAGGGATGTTTCCGGCATCGTATCGGCACACTACGCAACCGGCGCCGAAAGGGGGCGGCTGACGGGGAATGCCACACTGACTCTCCCCTCAGTTTTCTTCCGCGGCCGGCCGATCGGCTTGGCGAAGGCCAATGTTGTCGTGTCGGGGGAAGGGGCTGTTGCCGATGTGAAGGGGACGGCGTTTGACGGCGCCTTTTCCTCGGTGGCGAAGTTCGATCCGTTTGCACCGCGGAAAGGGGTTTCCTTCACGGTAGCACTGCAGAACGCACGTGCCGGGAAGCTGACTTTCCTTGTGCCGTCCCGCTATCCCGTTTCGGCCTCCGATGGCAGGCTGACCATGAATCTTGACGGGCACTGGTCTGACGATGCTGGTCTGCGGTGCGGAATTGAAGGATCCGCAAATGACCTGGCCCTTAACGGCAAAGGAGAAAAAACCCTGGTTACGGGTGCAGGGCTCACATTCAATGCGGAAGTTGTCGGCAAGAATGTCACCGTCAAAGAGGCAACCATCAGACAGGGAAATGACGTTGTGCTGAAGATCGCGGGGAACATCGCCAATGCTCCCGCGCCGACACGTGAAGGGAAGTTTTCTTTCCAAATGGAGACCGCTCCCGTATCTTCCATTCTTGGCGCCGTTGTCAACCTTCTTCCCGTGCCGCTGCACCAGGCCAATGGCGGCGGCGGTCTCGCCATGCGGGGCAGCCTGGAGATTTCCGGCGGGAAAACTCTCCTGGAAGGCGCTGTGAAATGTAACGACGTCCATTTTGATTTTCCCTCCCAGAAAGTAAACATAACCGGCGTCAACGGCGACCTCCCTTTCTCCGTGTATCTTGCCGGCGCCGATGTCGAGAGGCCCACGGACCCGCTTACCTTCAGCAAGACAAACTACAAGACCATAGTCGATACCCTCCGTCGAAGGGCGAAAAACACAAAGAACGGAGATCTTCTGCAAATCGGCAAAGTGCAGTTCGGCAATCTTGAAGCGGGCGATGTAAGGCTGCGAATTCAAGCCCGCAGAGGATTGATTGAAATTTCATCCATTGAGTCTTCATTGTACGGAGGTACGGTGCTCGGCAAGGGGTACATGGTCTACGACAGGGGCTTGCGATACGATGCCGATGTGCTGATCAGCGATATGAGCCTAAGGCAGTTCTGCAATTCCTATCCGGCCCTGAAAGGCTACATCAGCGGCCTGCTCGACGGCATTATCAGCCTGTACGGTGAAGAGGGAGGTCTTGCCAACATGGTCGGGTTTGTCGATCTGTGGGCGCACGCAGGAAAAGGGGAAAAGATGCTTGTCAGCAAGGAGTTCCTACAGCGACTGGCAGGCAAGAAGTTGAAGGGATTCTTCTTCCGGGATGACCGTCCCTATGACAGCGGGGAAATCGGCGCCTACCTGGAGGATGGCTATCTGACGTTCAACCAGTTGAATCTCTCCCACACGAACCTCATCGGCATGAAGGACCTGAACGTCTCCGTGGCCCCGGTCCAGAACAGGATCGGTCTGCAACACCTGTTCGAGTCCATTCGACAGGCCGCGGCAAGGGGCAAGCCCGCGGCGGGGCAACCTCCAGTTGAGACTCCCGTGGAGCCTGACCTGAAATGGCTGGAGTAACGGCTTCGGCCGATTTTTCATCTTTCAATGACATTTGCATGTGGTATAGTACGCCCAGTTATATCTGAACCGAGGAGGTCATCATGAAGAAAGTATTTGCCAAAGGGATTGTTTCGGGATTGTGCGCGCTTCTTGCCGCCTGCGCATTTATTACGGTCAATGTCTATTTTCCCGAGAAGGATGTGAAGAAGGCATATAAATCGCTGGATGAGATGCTTTTGAAGCAGGGTGGGCAGAAGGGCGGCGAGACTGATGAGTCCCAGCCGGTGGATGAACCGAAGTCCCCGGAGTCGAAGCCGGTCAGCATGTTCCCCGTCGGGCCGGTAAGAATCGCTTTCGCGCAGGAAGCCTATGCCCAGGAAGACATAAGCGATGAACTGGCCGCGGAGCTTTCAAAAATGCCTGAAGTCCAGAAAGCCTACAGTGAAATGAAGGCCAGGCTCCCCCAGTTGAACGCGCTGCGGGACAGCGGGGCCGTCGGTGAAGGGAATGGCGGGAACGTTGTGGTGCGAGACAAGGGAAAGTTGGGAAACAACCAGGCGCTGGTAGATGCCGAAAACGCCAATCGCAAGACAGTGATATTCGCCATGGCCAAGGCCATCCTGAAGCTTACCGGGCAGCCGGAAAATGATCAGACCGTAAAGCAGGCACGGCTGAAGGCTGCCAGAACATTTGCCGCTACAAAACAGGAAGAGGCGAAGTCGGGATGGTGGATACAGCCCAACGGCAACTGGGTCCAGAAGTAATTCCGGGAACATGGGGAAGTCATCGTTTCCGTGTGCAGAGGAAGGTGATGAGAATAATTCCGGGGCAAAAAAAAATGAAAAGTCGCCTTGACATAAAAATACATCTTGCTACAATATAGTTACAAATAAAGAACAGTTGCGACGGTGCTAGAGAGCACGCGGTCGCCAGGCTCCGCTCTAGAGAGAGCGCCCTGGAAAAGGCTCTGTTGGGAAGCAACGACAGAGCCTTTTCACTTTTTGCCGAAACAGAAATGCGTCCAGACTTTGGGCTTTGCTCCACTCCTTCACGTAGTCAAGTTTCAATCTTCTCAGGTCCCACTGATCCCAGTATCCGGCTGACCGCGGCCCGATACCGGACGGTCAGATCTTTCCTTATCCTTTCACCATCTTCTCCAAGCTGTAAGTCCGGCTGATGAAACGCCAGATGCTCTGTCGGGTCGATGCCGTTCTTCAGATATTCGGCCACGTCGTCTTCCGTGTCCAGGACCACCGCCTCGTCGTTTGGCAGCTCTCCGTTGCGGCCGGTCCTGTAACCGACGGCCACCACATATTTGCCGCCTGCCGTAATGTAGAGTTCTACTTCATGCCAGCAATCGCTTTCCGTCCCGGCAATGTTCCGGGAGGAAACCGTGGCAATTACCTGCCCGGTAAACTGGAGCAGACGGTCACCGGTACGGCGCAGCGTGATATTGAGCATGGCCATGGGGCACCTCCGGAAGGGTTATATGAGGCCAAATTTTTGTTCCATGGGACGAGATTATCGTTTGTGCCGGCAGCGGCTGAATCATCCTCCTGCCGGCCGGTTTAGCACGTTGATAACCTCGCTTGCCACAAACATCCGGTTTCGTTGTCGTTTTCCCCCTCGCTGCGTTAGAACCCCCTTTTCTTCCAGTAAGGCGAGGGCTGCGCTTGCGGATGGGAAAGAAATACCGAGTTCGTTTGTCGCCTTCTGAGCGGTCAAGACCGGGTTGGCGATGATGAGTTCCGGGAACCTGTAAAGTACGGAATGAGAACGGAGCCCAAAGCCGGCAATGAGTTCTTTCCATTTTTCGAGGATTTTTTGTAACTCCAGCGCTATGCGTATCGATTCCTTGGCAGCGACCTCAACTCCGATAGCAAAAAATTTAACCCATTCCGACCACCTATCCTTGAGCTGCACACCAGCAAGTGCATCATAGTATTCCTGCTGGTTGTTTTTTAGATACCCAGCTAGATAAACTGGAGGGAGGCCCTCAGCTGCGAGCATCAGTGTTAGCAGAATCCTGCCGACCCTGCCATTCCCATCAATAAAAGGGTGAATAGTCTCGAATTGCGCGTGCGCGATTGCCATTCGCATGACAATCGATAGCTCCATGTAGTCCTCTTCAGGGGGCTTGTATTGGAGCAACAATTCGAGATCATCCATACAGTCCTGCAGATAAGTATGTGGAGGGGGGACAAACCGGGCTTGGTAGATTTTGTGCCCTCCAATCCAGTTTTGTTTTTCTCTGAATTCACCTGGTGTCCCATCGTAGGTGTCCACTCCGTCCATCAACCGGAAATGCAGTTCTTTAATTAGGCCAGAGGTGAGCGCTGTGACACCGCTTTGCCGGACTTCTCCCAGTCCATATTCGAGCGCCATGACATAATTGTGCGTTACCTGGACATCAGGAGGTAACCCATCGTCACTGCCGGTTGCCTCGTAAGTGAAAAGATCATTCACCTCTGAGTGAGTTCCCTCGATCTGACTACTCCGCACAGCCTCTCGTCGATCAGCTGACCTAGTAAGAAGGTCTGGATTTGGAAGTCTCGCAGACAGATCTTTCAGGAGGTCCAACGCCTCGCGGGCACGAGATAACTCGTCCTGTAGCCCTGAGAGAACGAGGGATCGAGGTGTTGGAGGTGGGATAAGCGCAAACGCCCCTGGATAGCTATCGACAGGGACGAGTAATTTTCGGCGGGCAGGGGAAAGATCGGCTTTGTGCATATCTAAACCTTTAATAACAGATTTGTTTATTTAACATTATGCCAGAAAGCTTAAATAAGCAATACCATTATTTAAAATATTGGCAGAAACTTTAAATAAGCAGATGTCGCTATTTAAAGTTCTTGCCTGTTGTTGACCTGCCCTTAAACAGTTGTGTTTACAAAAAAAGACGTAAACCCGAAGGCTTACGTCTTATTGCTTTACAAATCTATGGGAGGTGACTCTCAGAAAGGTATATCATCATCCGGGTTGAAGGACGGCTCCTCATATGAAGGCGATTCGTAGGACGGTTCTTCGGGGGCTCTTCCCTTTCCTCCTCCTCCATCTCCCTTGCCTCCAAGCATCTGCAGCTTGTCGCCCACGACCTCAGTGGTCCAACGGTCTTTACCGTCCCGGTCTTGCCATTTGCGGGTTTGCAGCCGACCTTCGACGTATACGGACTTACCCTTATGCAAATACTCCCCGGCAATCTCCGCCAGTTTGCCCCACAGGGTGATGTTGTGCCATTCGGTTTTATCTTCCCATTCGCCGTTTTTGTTCTTGAATCTTTCAGTCGTGGCAATGGAAAAGCTGGCCACCGCCGTGCCCGAAGTGGTATAACGCACTTCCGGGTCTTTCCCCAGGTTTCCTATCAGCATAACCTTATTCAGACTGGCCATAACAGGCCTCCCATATTTGAGGGACACGGAATAAATTTATTATCCCTTCTCGCATTTGGCGATTTTTGCACAATCTATTTCGCCCGAGTCCCTGAGTATTTCTTCCTCTCAAAACAGGGGCAGTCTATATAAAACAGGGCATTAAGGCAAGCGATATTTGTTTGACTATGCTCAGAAAACAAAGTAAGTTAAACGGCATATTCTACCGGAGCGGAGCATGATCAGGGGCACAATTTTCTTATTACTTTTCATACCTTTCACACTTTTTATTATTATTACCGGCGTTCCGGTTACCTTTTTTGATCCTACCCGAAGATTTCTCCATAAATATGCAGGAATCTGGGCCAGATTTGGCCTGTTTCTGGCCGGTGTGAGACTGGAGGTCGGCAACGTTGAAAAGGTTCCGGCCGGACAGCCACTCATTTTCATGGGTAATCACCAGAGCAATTTCGACATCCTCACCCTCTATGCCGCAATACCTAACCACTTCAGCTGGATAGCCAAGGAAGAGCTTTTCAGGATCCCCCTGTTCGGTCTGGCCATGCGCCGGGCAGGATACATTCCCCTTGACCGGGGTGACGGCCGCCGTGCCCTGAAGAGCATGGACGAGGCGGCGCGAAAGATCCGCGACGGAGTAAGCGTCATAGTTTTTCCGGAAGGGACCCGGACCCTGGACGGGAACCTCCTTCCTTTCAAGAGAGGCGGATTCCTTCTGGCCGCCAAGGCAGGAGTGCCTATCGTCCCTTTCACCATAAACGGTACCGCCCTGATCAATCCGGCCAAGACGCTCAAGCTGCAACGAGGGACTGTCAGAATATGTTTTTCCGACCCGATGGAAACCACAGGGGCAACAGGGAAAAAGCGCGATGACCTGATCGACCGTGTCAGAACCGCTATCGAAAGCGGTCTGGAGAAGTAGGGCATGCCGTATCACCTTGCCATGATCGCGGCGGGAATCGCCGCTGTATTCTGGGGGTTGCCCGCCGCACATCGTTTGAAAAGTCCCCTGGATGTATTTGCAGCCCTTACAACCCTGGCTGGTCTGCTTGTCGCCCTTCTCGGAGTACTTCTAACCACGGTGCCGGGATTTTTCCGGGGATAAAGCCAATGGGAAAAGTGAAAACCATAATTGTAAACATAACAGTCATTGCCATAATCTGCATTGCCATTATATGGGGCAACACGTATTTCCGTCAGCGGGCCCAGTATGCAAAGGGCGAACAGGCGCTGGCGCGGGGCGATTTTATCGCCGCAATTGCAGGCTATGAGGCGGCAATACATATGTACACTCCCGGCAGTTCCCTCGTGGAGAAGTCTGCCGAAAAGCTGTGGAAGATGGCGGAAAATTTCGAACGCGGAGGGGATCCCGAGCGGGCGGTCATAACGTTCCAGGCCCTGCGCAGTTCATTTTACGCGGCGCGGGGTTTTTCCGTTCCCGGCACGGACTGGATTTCCCGCTGCGATGGAAAGATAGCCGCGCTGACAAAGGATGCGGCAGGTGAGAACGCAATTGAAAGAGAACAATGACAAGTGAAATATCTGAAAACGGAAGTCTGTCGGAAAATGGTAGCCTGAAAATCATTCCCCTCGGCGGGTTGGGGGAGATCGGGCTCAATATGACAATCTTCGAGTATGGCGATGAGATTATCGTCGTCGACTGCGGCCTCATGTTTCCCGAGCCGCACATGCTCGGCATCGATCTGGTCATTCCGGATATATCCTACCTGAGAGAGAGGCGCGGCAAGGTCCGCGGAATCTTCCTCACCCACGGTCATGAAGACCACATCGGAGCACTTCCCTTTGTACTGGAGGACCTGTCTCCCCCCATCTACGGGACGGCACTGACAATCGGTTTTGTCCGGGGGAAGCTCAAAGAGTACAACCTCGATTCGAAAACCGACATGCACGTGGTGAAGCCGCGGGACAACGTTGTCCTGGGCAGCTTTTCCATTGAGTTTGTAAGGGTTTCCCATTCCATTGTCGACGGCTGCGCCCTCGCTATCCGCACCCCTGAAGGGGTGGTGATTCACACCGGAGATTTCAAGCTTGACCAGACACCGGTGGACAACGAGCCGACGGACATCAGCACTTTCTCCCGCTATGGTGATGCCGGCGTCCTTGCGTTGATGTCGGATTCCACCAACGTGGAAAAGGAGGGATACACCCTTTCCGAAAAACTGGTAGGCGATGCCTTCCAGGATATCTTCCCCCAATGCGGGGGGCGCATTATCGTGGCGGCCTTTTCCAGCAATATCCATCGGGTGCAGCAGGTCGTCGACGTTGCGGCGCGATGCGGACGCAAAGTGCTTCTCAATGGCCGTTCCATGCTTACCAACGTCCAGATTGCGAGAGAACTGGGCTACCTGAAGATTCCCGACGGTTTGTTGATAGACCTGAAAGAGCTGCCCCGGCTGCCCAAGGAAGAGGTGTGCATGATAACCACCGGTTCCCAGGGTGAGCCGATGAGCGCCCTGACCCGCATTGCCATGGATGACCACAAGCAGATCAAGCTGGAAAAGGGCGATACCGTTATCCTTTCCTCGAAATTCATCCCGGGCAACGAAAAGATGATCTCGGACCTGATCAATCACCTCTATCGACGGGGCGCCGAGGTATATTACGAAAAGGTTTCGGAAGTCCACGTGTCGGGCCACGCCAGCCAGGAAGAATTGAAGCTGATAATCAATGTAGTGAAGCCGCGCTATTTCATTCCCGTGCACGGGGAATACCGGCATCTGGTCAAGCACGCCCAGCTTGCGCAAAATGTCGGCATCAGCCCCGAGCGATGCATCCTTGCCGTGAACGGTGATGTAATTTCTTTCTCGGGAGGAGAAGGTGTGATTGCGGGCTCCGTGGAGTCCGGCCGGGTCTTCGTGGATGGAAAGGGAATCGGCGATGTGGGGGAAGTGGTGCTGAAGGACCGGAAACACCTTTCCCAGGACGGCATGGTGGTTGTAATAATCGCCATCAATCAGGCGACGGGAGAGATCATATACGGTCCGGACATCGTCACCCGCGGTTTTGTCTTCGAAGACGAGAGTCAGGAGTTCCTGGATGAAACCAAGAAGGTGGTCCTCGATACCTTGGCGGCGCACAGTATCGAGGTCATGGGGGACTGGAACGAGGTGAAGATGGAAGTGCGCCGGATCCTGCGCAGGTTCTTCAACAAGACAATCGAACGGAGACCGGTGATATTGCCGGTGATTATGGAAATTTAAGGCAGTAGGCAGCGTACAGCGTACAGAGGCTTCTGACAGTTTTACTGTTCAACTGTCCGCTGGTTACTGGCCACTGGGTTACCCATGGAAACCGACAAAAAAGACAAATTGAAGAAAGAGGTAAAAGGAATTCTGCTGGGTGCGTTCGGGCTTTTCCTTCTCATTGCCCTTCTGTCATTCGATTCCGGAGATTTTTCGCTCAACACTTATACCTCTGAAACGGGGGTCCGAAATCTCGGCGGGAAAGTTGGGGCCAATATTGCGGACCTTCTCATGCAGATGTTCGGAATAGCGTCATACGCCATACCCTGCGTACTCCTCTATCTCTCCTACCATCTTCTCCGTTTCAAGGAGCTGAGATGGCGCCGCTATAAGGGCGTTGCCTTTCTTTTCCTGGTGGTGTCGCTATCGGCCCTCTTCGCTTTCAACAAGGAAACTACAGTATTTCTCGGCCGGGAAATGCAAACCGGCGGTGGCGTCGGCTTCAAAACCTCGACTCTACTGAAGACCTGGCTCGGTGTTCCCGGTGCCTTGCTCTTTCTCCTTCCGATCCTGGCGGCCTCCATCATGGTGCTGTCCCGTTTCTCGTTCGTCCTGTTTGCCGGGTGGGGAATTTTCTCCCTGCGCACCCGCTGGTCCCGGTATATGGAAAAGCGGGCGCTAAATCGGCAACTGCAGGGCGGTAAGGGAGGGAAACGCGATGACCGCCCGGTTCCCCAGATCCGGCCTGTAGCTGTAGCGCCCCCGACGCCGGCACCCATCCTGAAAAAGGAAAAGCTGCGGGACGAAAAGAAGAGCGCCCCCGTGCAGGAGGCCTTCGAGTTTGTCAGGAGCGACGGCCCATATCGGACTCCCCCCCTGTCACTTCTTGATGCCCCCCCGACCTCGGAAAAGCGCCTGGACAAAGAAGTCCTGGCCATGAATGCCCGGCTTCTGGAAAAGAAACTGAAGGATTTCGGGATAGTCGGGGAGGTCGTGGAGATTTGCCCGGGACCGGTCATCACCATGTACGAGTTCGCTCCCGGCCCCGGGATAAAGGTGAACCGCATCTCCGGTCTGTCCGATGACCTTACCATGGCACTGCAGGCCCTTTCCATCCGTATCGTCGCTCCCATCCCGGGCAAGGGAGTGGTTGGCATCGAGCTGCCGAACCGTGAGCGGGATATGGTATTTCTCAAGGAGATCTTCGGCTGTGAGGACTTTCACCGGGGCAAGATGAAGCTCCCCCTTGCCTTGGGCAAGGATACAGCCGGCCACCCCATCGTCACCGACCTGGCCCGCATGCCCCACCTGCTGGTTGCCGGCGCCACCGGTTCCGGCAAGTCCGTTTCCATAAACACGATGGTACTATCCCTCCTCTATACCGCGACTCCCCAGGATGTGCGCATCATCATGGTTGATCCCAAGATGCTGGAGCTTTCCGTTTACGAAGGTATCCCGCACCTTCTGCTCCCCGTCGTGACCAATCCGAAGAAGGCGTCGCTGGCGCTGAAGTGGGCAGTGAAGGAGATGGAGCGGCGTTACCGCCTGTTGAGCGACAAGGGTGTACGCAATATCGATTCCTACAACAAGCAGCTGGAGCGGGAGGCGAAGGAGGAGCAGGAAAACGAAGTCATCGTGGTTGATGAAGTGGTTGAAGAGCAAGAAGAATCGATGGGCGAGGAAATCAGTGAATTTGCCGGGAAGGACGAGGAACTGGAACACGGCCACCTGCCATACATAGTTGTCATTGTCGATGAGTTGGCCGACCTGATGATGGTCGCCGGGCGGGAGGTGGAAGAGTCCATCGCCAGGCTGGCGCAGATGGCGCGCGCCGCCGGTATCCACCTGGTGCTGGCCACCCAGAGGCCGTCGGTGGACGTCATCACCGGCCTGATCAAGGCCAATTTCCCCGCCCGCATCTCCTTCCAGGTATCATCGAAGATCGATTCCCGGACCATCCTCGACTGCAACGGCGCCGAAACACTTCTCGGCGCGGGCGACATGCTGTTTCTGCCGCCGGGCACCGCAAAAATGCAAAGGATCCACGGCGCCTTCGTATCCGACGCGGAGGTGCAGCGGGTGGTCGATTTCCTGAAGAGGCAGGGCAAACCGGTGTACGAGAAATCCATCCTGGAGATGAAAGCGACAGACGAAAAGGCGGATGATGATGAAATCATTGATGAACGGTATGACGATGCCGTGGCCCTTGTCGCCGAAGCCCGCCAGGCCTCCATCTCCATGGTCCAGCGCCGTCTCCGCATCGGCTATAACCGTGCCGCCCGCATCATCGAAAAGATGGAGCAGGAAGGGATCGTCGGTCCCAGCGACGGCACCAGCAAACCGCGCGAGGTTTTCATCAACAAGCTGTAGTAGGGGACCCGCCCCGGTTCATATATAATCGCGCCTGAAGGCGCTCCCACGGGGAGCAAAGTCCTGATGTTCATGTGGGAGCGGCTTCAGCCGCGATTCTGTGTTTGGAGGCTCACGGCATGCAACTCGACCTCTTTATCGACAATCGCCGCACCATCCTGGTCAATGCGGCCGATGAACATCTTCGGAACCTCGATCTGGAACAGGCAGCCACTCTCTACCAGGAAATCCAGTCCGAAGCACCAAACGATCCCACTGTCATATCTCACAAGAACGCAATAGAAAACTGGCAGCGCCGACTGGAACAATTTCACTCCGCTCCTCCGGGTGTTGACCGGATATATCATTTGTATGAACATCTCTCCGAACCAGGCCCAGCGGCTCTCTTAAGCGGTATCCGCTCCTTTATCATTGCGCAACTGCAAATGGAAGAACCCCCTGAACTGATCTTTGTCCCTCCCCGATTTCATATTGGCTGTCTCCTACTGGAGGCCGGAAGGCCGGTTGAGGCGGAAAAATGGTTTTTCCTGGCGTTGGATTCCGGAATAACCGAACGGGGGAGATTCCTTGCCTGGTTAGGAGATGTCCTGACTGTGGAGAGTCAAACCGAATCCGCACGGGAATGCTATCTTGCCGCCTTCCTCGAAGACCCTCTTGGAGTCGATGTTTCCGGCCTCCGGGACGATGCCGTTCGCGAAATGCTGATCGAGATGGAGGAGGAAGGGGTTGCCGAAGAAGATACGGTCTATTGGGTGCCGGTTTGGGGCTGGCTCAAAGGGGTGTTCGGTCTGGAAACAACTATAGCTTCCTCAGGGGAAATGTCTCTGCCGCGCCGATGGTTCGAGTGTATAAGGCATGCGGAGCGTCTGCGGACTGGAGTCCGGGGCGACGGGGAGCTGCTTCGGTTGAGAAAGAGAATGAAGGAAATGAACCCCGCCATGTTCGGCAAGTACATGGAGAAGATCAGGGGGTGAACAAGGGATGCATGGAAATATCTTCGTCTGCATGCTATCATTTTGATAGCAAGGAGGTGTGACATGGCAAATGTGCTGATCCGTGATGTACCCGATGAAGTAATCAAGGAATTGAAGCAGATGGCGAAGCTGCACAATCGTCCCCT